>NZ_JBBCVB010000006.1:0-231506 GCF_037199905.1 Serratia sp. MMO-28 | reverse complement strand
AATACCCAGCGACACTTCATTGGGCACGATCTGCTGATCGAGGATCCACTTTCTGGCTTCAGGCAGTGCCAGCGTTTCTGCCAGCAGATTATGCATTTCGACCACATCCACGCCGTGTTCGCGCATCTTGGTCATAAAGTCAAAATGGTCACGCTTGGCGCGCTCAACCCATAGCACATCATCAAACAGCAGTTCATCACAATTGCTTGGCGTCAGCCGGTTGTGCGCCTTACCCGGCGCACACACCATCACTTTATGTAATTTCCCTACTTCTGAATGTACACCAAACTTAGCCTGTGTCTTTTTTTTAGTCGACATAATGACTTGCCTCAATCAGATAGTAATAACGCCTGTTGCAATGCTGTAGATTGCAACCACTGCGGCGACCATAACGATAATGAAGAGCCCCATTTCAGCCGGTGTGAACACTTTTGCCTGCTGTTCACGTTTGGCCGTAATGTACAACAGTGTGCCTGGGCCATAGATAATGGCCGACAGCAACAGATATTTCATCCCTCCGGCATACAGCATTAACAGTGAGTAGAACGTGGCGATCAGCGCAATAATCAGGTCTTTCTTGAGATCGGTTTTATCTTTTTCGTAGGTTTCCCCGATCCAGGCCAGCTTCAACCCGTATGCCCCAACCAGCAGGTAAGGGATCAGGGTCAGCGAACTGGTCAGTTCAAGCGCCAATTGGAAGGCATACTGGCTGAATAGGGTCAGGATAAGGAACACCTGAATGGTGATGTTGGTTAACCAGACCGCGGAAGAAGGGACCGCGTTACTGTTTTCTGTACCAAACACCTTTGGCATGCTTTTGCTTTTTGCGGCGGAGAACAGCACTTCTGCCGCCAGCAGTGACCAGGAAAGATAGGCACCCAGCACGGAAACAATCAGACCGACGCTGATGAAGATTGCCCCCCAGCGGCCGACAATGGCTTCCAGTACACCGGCCATGGAAGGTTGACGCAACGCAGCCAAATCAGGGCGTAACATCACGCCGTAAGACAGCATGGTGATCAGCACCAGCAGGCACAGTACGCCGATAAACCCCATCACCGTTGCAATGCCGACGTGTTTGCGTTCTTTAGCATAACGGGAGTAGACACTGGCCCCTTCAATACCCAGGAAGACAAACACCGTGACCAGCATGGTGCTGCGTACCTGGCTGAACAGGGACTCTGGCTCCACCGTTGGTACAGTCGCCATCGCTGCATGACCAACAAGACCGTAGTCGTTGAGTAGTGACAAATCCCCCGAGTTGACTAAGTCTGGACTCTGCGGGGATCCCCAGAAGTTGAGTGCAAAGACATCGCCCTTAAAGGCAAAAATCAACACGATAACGAAGAGGATGATCGGCAGAATTTTGGCGATAGTGGCAATGGTATTGATGGTCGCCGCGCTTTTAACGCCACGTAATACCAGAATATGGAAGGCCCACAGAATAACGGAGGCGACTAATACCGCCGGGATAGTATTGCCATCACCGAATAGTGGGAAGAATGCCCCCAGGGTTGATTTGATCAGCACAAAGTAGGAGACGTTACCAATACAGGTACCTGCCCAAAACCCAAGCGCTGAAGCAAAGCCGAGATAATCACCAAATCCTTCTTTGGCATAAATAAATACGCCAGAGTCCAGGTCTGGCTTACGTTGAGCCAGGGTTTGGAAAACAAAGGCCAGCATTAACATACCACCACCCGCAATACACCAGGCGATGATGGCACCAAACCCACCCGTTGCGCGCCCGAAGGTTGCCGGCAAAGAAAATATCCCGGCACCTATCATGGATCCCACCACCAACGCGGTAAGAGACCATAGGGACAGTTTATTCGTTGATGAACTCGTCATAGTTTTCCTTACTGAGTTGATACTACGTCAATTCAGTGATGTGTTATGAAATACCCTGCTATAGACAGCAGTGCAGAAAGACACCCCAATTGAAATACACAAACGCATTTCGTATATGGAATATTCCTGGGTGATATTCTCAGTATGGTTTCAGGCTTTTTTAGCTATATGACACACTCCAGCTCCTCTGATGATTTGTTGCATGGCTTTTATCATCCATTTAAATGCCAACATTTTGTGATAATCCGCTATGGCAGTCGGTCATTGGTACATTTCATCCTTGATGAACTGCCTTTGACGTACCCTTTTCCTTGTCAGAAGCTGAACCGAGTTATCCTCCAACTCGTAGCATGAGTTGTGGTACTGCTTTCGTTAGGTGGTAAATGTATCAGAATTTCTTTTTGGTACAGGTATATAGCAGAGCAACCAATGTTCCAGTTGTTCAGCAGGCATCGGAGGCGCAAACAGAAAACCCTGCTTCTCATCAACGCCTGCGCAGTCGAGAAACTGGCTCTCACTTTCGGTTTCAATGCCTTCGGCAATGACCCGAAATTGCAATGTTTTGGCGATAGTCACGATAACCTGTACCAAGGCTTGTGTTTTGGGTTGCTGAACCACGCCGTGTACAAAGCTCTTATCCAGCTTGATGGCATCTAGAGGGAGTCGTATCAATTGGGAGAGAGACGAGTAACCTGTACCGAAGTCGTCCAGATGTATCCGTGCACCAAGTGCTCGCAGTTGTGTAATCACTTCGCAAGCGTGCTCTTCATTTTCGAGCATATAGCTTTCTGTCAGTTCAAAATCCAGTGGGCAATGTGTGAGCTGATTTTCTTCCAGTACTTCGAGAAGGTCGCTAATAACGCAATTATCCACCAACTGCTGGCCAGAGAGATTCACCGCGACACGCAGGTCAATTCCACGGCGTTGCCAGTGAGCTACCTGTCTGGCAACCGTTTGTAGTACCCAACGTCCTAACGGGATAATCAGTCCAGACTCTTCAGCATAAGGAATAAATTGCAATGGCGAGATCAGGCCACGCTCAGGTGAGTTCCAACGTACCAGTGATTCTACGCTGTATACATTGCCAGTTTGACTACAGACCTTAGGTTGGTAGTAAATCACCAGTTGATTCTGGGCCAGCCCTTTGCGCAGGTTGGTGTCCAGCCACATATCTTCAGCAACACTTTGGTTCATTGTCGGTGAAAAAATGCTGAATCTGTGTTTCCCGTGCTTTTTAGCGCTATACATGGCGGTATCTGCATGACGCATCAGGCTGTCGAGATCACCGCTTTGTTCTGAACACAGGGAAATACCGATAGAACAACTGATGTAAATTTCAATCTGGTTGATCTTAAAGGGGGAGGCCAAGCGGTTAATAATCCTCTGTGCGATTTTTTGCAACAGGGGGGGCGTAGCTTGGTAGACCAAAATCAGAAATTCATCGCCTCCGGGGCGAGCCAGCATTTCACCATTGTTGAGGCAATTGCGGAGAGTGTGTGAGACCTCCGCCAATAGGCGATCGCCGAATAGGTGCCCGTAGGCACAGTTCACTTTTTTGAAGTTATCAAGGTTGATATACAAGAGTCCAATATCGCTGTCATGGTACTTCAAGATAGCCTCACTAATCGACTTCTGAATCGTGTGGCGATTTGGTTGGTCTGTGATGAGATCCTGATTAATCAGTGTGGATGGGGTTTCCTGAGCAAGCCTGTCTTTAATAATGAGAGATCCGACAGCAGTCATTGGCTTCTTGTTGCTCCATTCTTTGCCGTTGGGCACGATTTTATGATTCTTAACCTGTTGAAAAACATATTTATCCGCCACGTTCAATTCCCTCAACCTTGAGTGTTTTTCGCTAAGGTGATTAAAATTCGGTGTACCTACATGCTTAGTAGATGTCGTAATCAAGCATTATTTGGATACAACATTTTCAGTTAGTGATCTGCTCTAGAATGGCTTGTGTATTACTATTCGAGTATACAAATTATCTAAGGCATTGTTACTGGCTACTATTATTCAATAAGTGTCTCGGATACCCGTGTGAGCGTTATATGAAACAACTCACAACATGATATCTTTCCCCTATTCAGGGTTTTATAAAGTAATGTACGAAATGGAGTGTAGCAGTCTTTTTTTTATGTGCCAGTAAACCTGTGCAGGATTTTTAATATCTTTCCTCCATTTTTTTCTCATCGCACCCTTTCTTTTTCGTATTTTTCACCTGGTGATTAGTACTGGTCCTAGCGAAATTTCCAATTGAGAGGTGCTATATTCCTGCATCGTTGCTCTTTATTGTCTTAAAGGTGCTTACTACGGCATGAATCACCTATTTTACTTAATGCTTCACTTCCAGATGCTCATGATTTTTAGATTTTCTAATGAATCTTGCTTCTGCGCGCCTTGCATTTTGTTGCGAAAGTTTTAAAAAAAAGATCGAAATATTTTTTTTACAGGGATTTTTCTTATGATTCGAAACCTTACACATACACTTTGTAAGGCTTTTATTTATTCTTATTTTTCAATCAATTAATTTAAATTAATTGATTTTTTTGTTTTTTTGTTTAAATAAAAAAATTTGTCAATACAGATTATTGGAAATGTTGATCGTTATTAGTGATCAAAAAATTAATTGTGATAGATAAAAGCTATCAAATAGTTATAAATCGATCGAAATAAACGTTTTAACTTTTTTTTGTCATTAGTCTATTATTGTGAAAGTAAGTTAATGCTTCTGTGGTTGTATAACAGCAAAAACACTAATCATTCACTATGGCAAATGAGGTGCTTTTGGTGTGCTTTTAATTTGCCTAATATTACTATCCTTACGGTTGTAATATGCGACTTATTACTGCGTTAACTAATGTTGGTTAAATTAACCTGCATAGCTACAGTTGTGGATAAAACATTATGTAATAAAGTAAATAGACCTCAATTTTTGAGGTCGGTTTACCTGTGTGGCTTATTTAGTCATGCCTCTGCTCCGGAAATCCGGAAATATCATACTATGTAACTTTATAAGGATGTACAATGCGCAAGTCTCTATTAACTCTGACCCCAGCAGCTCTGTTACTTTTGACAGCAGTAAATGGCGCCCAGGCGGCTTCCAACGCCCAGATCACCATTACCGGTACTGTCGTTGCTGCCACCTGTGATGTCAGTCTGTCCACCAACAATCTGGATCTGGGTAACTATACGCCGAGCCAGTTTACCGGTGTGGCCACGCCCGTTCCGGCTAGTCAGCATCCATTCACCGTGGGCCTGAGCAACTGTGAGTCTCCGGTAGCAGCGGGCGACACCGCCAGCCTGGTGGTGACCGGCCAGACCCTGGGTGGTAACCCGAACATGTTCAACAACACCGGCACCAACACCGGCGTGATGTTGCGTGAGGCTTCTGCACCTGCGGGGACCTATATCTCCAGCGGCGAAAAACTGACGGTAGCGACGGCAGGAGCCACGCCGTCAGCCGCTGATTTCAATGGTCGGACGCTGAGCCTGACGGCCGGCCTGGCATCTACAGCCTCTTCGGGGGCCGATATCGGCGCGGTCAATGCCCCGATCCTGTTCAGCTTTGCCTACAACTGATTGTCTGCTTTGTCAGGTGGGCTTCGGCCTACCTTTTTCCAAGAGTCATCCGATGTTCAGGAGCTGTGACATGCCCCGCATTCTCGTGCTGTTATCGATGTTGTCTTCCCTGGTCACGTTTTCTGTCGTTGCCCAGCCTGGTGGCTTTGGCATCAACGCCACCAGGCTGATTTACCTGCAGGGAGCCGACAGCATCAGCGTGACCGTGCGCAATACCCTCGCCAGTCAGCCCTATCTGGTACAGGCCCGTGTGAGTGCGTCGCAGGAGGGCTACAGCCCGGCGCCGTTCATGGTTCGTCCGTCTCTGTTTCGTCTGGAGCCGAACAGCGTCAACCAGGTGCGTATTGTCGCCCAGGGCGCGAGCCTGCCAGCCGACCGTGAGTCGGTCTTCTATTTTCATGCCAGTGCCATCCCGGCTAGTGCGACACCGCAGTCCGGCAGTCAGCGGGCGGGGGTGCATGGCACTGCTCAGTTTGGCGTCGGCAATATTATCAAGCTGTTTTATCGTCCGGCCTCGTTGCCTTCGTCGTCACGAGCGGCACAGCAGGGCCTACAGTTTACCCGTGTCAGTGGCGGGCTTCAGGTCAGCAACCCGTCGCCGTATTTTGTCAGCTTTGCCCGTGTTCAGGTCGGTGGGCAGGTGCTGAAGCTGGATACGCCGGCCGCCTTGATGCTGGCGCCTTTTGGTAGCCATACTTTCCCTATGTCGACAGTGGCTGGCCAGTTACGCTGGCAGACCATCAACGATGAAGGGGGCGTGAATGCGTTTACTCAATCCCTGCCGTAATACCGTTCTGTTGCTGGGCGCTCTGGTCCTAGGATGCAGTGTCACCCTGCCGGTATGGGCAGTGACGCTCAACTTCTCTGCCCTGTTAATGCCGGGTACCTGCACCTTTAGTCTCGACAGAAGTACGCTGGTGCTTGGGGCCATCATTCAACAGCAGCTTAAACCCGCGACGCTGGTCGCCGCCCAGCCCTTTACGCTGCGAGTACAGGACTGCAGTGGCACGAATGCGGCCTTGACGCCGGTGGTCAGCATCACCGGAGATGGGGTGACACAGGACGGCCGCTGGCTGTTCCGTACCGCGGACTCTGAGGCGACCGGTGTCGGGGTGATGCTGGTTAAAACGGACACCCAACCGTCCTACAGTGCGACTGAAATTAAGAATAATGATTATATCACCCTGGCGGCGCAGGGCGTCAATCCGGTTGACCAGAGCTTGGCATTTTATGCCGGAATGACCTGTGGTAGCACGGGGTGTGGCAGTGTGCAGGTCGGGGGGGTGACTGCCCGCGTCACGTTCAGTCTGGCCTATCGCTGAGGCAAAACCATGTGTACGTTTCTTTTCAGCCCGTGCGGTGTGTTCGCGGTGGTGGTCGGTGGCCTGCTGCTTGCTACCGAGGTCACACTGGCCGCACCGTTGCCCGGCAGTCCAGGTGGCATCAGCCTGAGCCAGACCCGGGTGGTGTTTGTGTCCACCGACAAGGCGCAGACCTTGGCGGTAAAAAATACCGACAGCCGGGCTTACCTTATACAGAGCCGGGTACAGGTGGCACCGGGCGAGACGACGGCGGCATCGTTTGTGGTGACGCCGCCACTGTTTACCCTGCAGCCGGACAGCCGTCAGTTGTTGCGTATCGTGGCACAGGGCGATGAACGTCCCGAAGACCGTGAGTCGGTGTATTACCTGTCGGTGCTGGCCATTCCTGCACGGGAAGGGAAAGACACCTCGCCCGTGCAGGTGTCGATGGGCATGCGGTTTGTCATCAAGCTGTTTTATCGCCCGGCAGGGTTGCAGGAGGGCGTGGAAACGACGGCCTGCCGGTTGCGGTTCATGCTGGCACCCGGTTGGCTCCGGGTGGAGAATCCGACGCCCTATTTTCAGACGCTGGGCCACCTGACGTTCAACGGCACGCCGGTCAATCTGGATGCGTTTCCGTCGATGCTGGCCCCTTTCGGGAGTGGGCACTATCCGATCAGGGGCGCGTCAGGGCAGGTCGACTGGCAGATTGTCACCGACTACGGCGGATTGTCTGCCAGTTGCCGACAGGCCGTTCCATCTACACAGGAAACATCATGACTCTGTTACCTCGTTTGTTCTCCCCCTTGCGCGCCTGTCTCCGGGGCGCGGTTCCGTTGCTGACCATGTTCCTGTTGACAGGTGTACAGGCCGCTCCTGTGGCAACCGAAAAGGCGACCACGTCCGGCAATACCCAACCGAAGGGGATTTCCTTTTATGTCCTGCGGGTGATTTATCCCGAAGGCGAGAAGAAGGGTGTCACCCTGACCGCCTATAACAAGACCGACCGGCCTTACCTGATGCAGTCGCGTATACGTCCTGTGGACTCGGTGACCGGCAACGTAGACATGAGCGATAAAGGAGAGGCTGCGCAGTCAATGCCTTTCATCGTCACGCCACCGCTGGCCCGTCTTGAAGCCAATGGGGAACTGACCCTGCGCATCCGGCGCAGTAGTGAAGCACTGCCCTTGGACCGGGAGTCGGTGTTCTTTGTTTCCATGAAGGCCATTCCACCACAGGCCCCGGAAGCGCACGGTGGGGATACGCAGCAGATGGTGCTGACGGTGGTCAGTAACCTCAAGGTGTTCTATCGCCCGGAAGGGCTGAACAAGCGCGCTCTGGTCGACACCGATGTAGCGTCGAAGCTGCGTTTTCGTCGCGAGGGAAACCGCCTTATTGCCGACAACCCGACACCCTACTGGCTGACGTTCTCCCGGCTGACGGTAGGGAGGACATCCCTGGACAAGGCGCAACTGCGCCTGATGGTACCCCCCTTCGGGAAGCAGACTTATTCCCTTCCGGCGGCAGCAACAGGGAGTGTGACGTGGCAACTGATTGATGAGGATGGCTGGGATACCCCCATCCAACAGCGTTCACTGTAGTTTTTCCCAGTGTGACAAACATATGTCGCAAGGGGAAGAAGAGGTGCTGCATTAAGACTTTCGTTAGGGATGCGATAACAATAATGAGAATGATGAAGACGGCAAAAACACGACAGCCGGAGAAGGTGCTGCTGCCTACGCTGACGGCCACGGCCCTGCTGGTCAGCGGTAGCCCAGTTCTGGCGCGGGACTACTTTGACCCGGGTTTGCTGTCACTGGGCGGAGTCCAGGAGACGGCGGTGGATCTGGGCAGTTTTGAAACGTCTGGGCAAATCCCGCCGGGAACCTATACCGTCAGCCTGTTTGTCAACCAGGTGGACCGCGGTCAGCATACGCTGGTGTTCAAGGCGGATGCGAACGGGAAGATACAGCCGGAACTGACGCCAGCATTCCTGCATGAACAGGGTGTTAATACTGAAGTCCTGCCCACCTTTGTTGGGCTGCCGAAGGGCGAACCGGTGAAGGACCTGTCGGTGCTTATTCCTGAGTCGCAGGTGAAGTTCGATTTTGCTCAGTTGCGCTTGGACCTCAGCATTCCACAGGTGGCGATGCAGTCCAATGCTCAGGGTTCGGTCGCCCCCGCGCTGTGGGACGAGGGGGTGCCTGCCCTGCTGTTCAACTACAACGTCAACGGTGGGCGTAACTGGCAAAGTGCCCAGTCAGGCATGGGGGGGAGCACCCAGACCAACCTGTTCGGCACGGTGCAGGGCGGGGCCAACCTGCAGGCATGGCGTCTGCGCAGCACCCTGACTACCACGCGCAATACCAGTGATTTGGAAGGCATGATGTCGCAGACCACCCGGCATACGAACTTCAGCAATACCTACCTGCAACGCGACATCCCTGCCTGGCGTTCGGAGGTGTTGGCGGGTGAGAACAGCACCGACAACGACGTGTTTGATAGCGTAATGTTTCGTGGGGTGCGGCTCAACTCCAGTGACGAGATGCTGCCCAACAGCCTGAGGGGTTTTGCGCCGGTCATCAGCGGTATCGCCCAGAGCAACGCCAGGGTGACGGTAAGTCAGAACGGCAACGTGGTTTACCAGACCTATGTGGCGCCCGGTCCGTTCCGTATCGAGGATTTGTTCCAGACAGGCGGTGGTGGCGACCTCACGGTGACCATCACCGAGAGCGACGGCACGGTGCTTACGCAGAGCGTGGCGTTCTCCTCACTACCAGTGATGCGTCGTCCTGGCAGCCTCAAGTATGAACTGACTGCAGGACGTTACAATGGGGGTATTACCGAAGGCTCTCGGGAGGCGACCTTTGTGCAGGGGACCGCAATTTATGGTCTGCCGCGCAACGTTACGCTCTATGGCGGCACCCTGATGGCGAAAGATTATGTCTCCGTGGCGGCGGGGAGTGGGATTTCGCTGGGGCACTTTGGTGCCCTGTCGGCGGACGTGACCACGTCGAGTGCCAAACTGCAGGGGCAGGATGAGCGGCAGTCGGGTACCTCTTACCGGGTACGTTATGCTAAGAGCCTGCTGGAAACCGGCACGTCGGTGGACCTGACGGCGTACCGGTATTCAACACGTCACTACTACAGTTTTGCGGATTTCAACAACCTGGGCTTTGCACTGCGTGATGGCCAGGTACCGTGGGCACTGGAGCGTCAGCGTTCTGCATTCCAGATGCGGGTCAGCCAGCAACTCGATAAATGGGGCTCCCTGTACCTGTCGGCGTCACGCAATGACTACTGGGGGAATGACAAGGTGATGAATATGGTGTCGGCGGGGTACAACAGCAGCTATCGCGGGGTGACCTATGGGCTGGCCTACAGCATTGACCGGCTGAAGGGCGATAACGGCGACTGGCCGGAGAACCGTCAGGTGTCGCTGAACGTGCAGGTGCCGTTCAGCCTGTTCAGTTCTGTGCCAACGCTGAGCCGGGCCTATGCCAGCTACCAGATGACCCATGATAATCACGGGCAGGTACAACAACAGACCGGTATCACTGGAAACGCTTTGGATGACCGGATGTCCTACAGCGTGATGCAAGGGTGGTCGAACGGCCAGAACAGCAGCAACAGCACCTTGAACGCTGGTTACCAGGGTAGCAAGGGGATGGTCGACGGGGGGTACAGCTACAGCAGCAGTAACCGGTCGCTCAACCTGGGGGGGAGTGGTGCCATTCTTGTGCATCCAGGCGGGGTGACGTTGAGCCAGATGTTGGGGAGTTCGGTGGCGGTGGTGAGTGCGCCGGGGGCTGCAGGTACCCAGGTGATGAACGGTGGTAACGTGCAGACGGATGGTCGGGGGTATGCGGTGGTGCCGTACCTCTCGAACTATCAAGCCAACAGCATCAGCCTGAATCCGGCGACGCTGCCAGATGATGTGGACCTGACGCAGTCGAGCGTGAACGTGTACCCGACGAAGGGAGCGGTAGTACTGGCAAACTTTGCGACGCGGGTTGGTTATCAGGCGCTGGTGACCTTGTTGCAGGGTAAAACGCCGGTACCGTTCGGTGCACTGGTGACGGTGGAAGGGGCACCGGGGAGTGAGGCGAATACCGGGATCGTGGGAGACGATGGTCAGGTTTACCTGAGCGGGTTGCCGGAGCAGGGAAGGCTGTGGGTGAACTGGGGCAAGGATGTGGGGCAGCAGTGTCGTGCGGCCTACAGTCTGGAAGGGGCGACGGTGGCGTCAAAGAACAACCCAATACGCACGTTGGTGGTGCGCTGTGAAGGAGGACGGGGATGAGAGCGATGGCAAAGGCAGCGACAAGCGTGGCAGCCCTGATGCTGCTGGTGATGGGCGGGAAACCTGTTGGTGCGGAGACCATCACGATAGGGAAGGGAACAGGGATTGTCTGGGAGGGGATGCCGTTTGACGTCACAATGAGCGGAGCTTTGGGGGACAGTCTGTTGAATAATGTTGCCGGGTTACTTGTTATATCTCCATTATCAAATGCATGTTTAAATAATATAGTAGGTGGGGGACTCACCTCTATTGCTGGCTTTAACGCTTATAAAATTGCTCCCGGTGTAGGGCTAATCCCGAGGGCGGTAGGCTACGCATTTTATACTTTATACAATAACACCCAGGAGACTTTGACGGGAACAATTGGATTACCTCAGACTGGAGGAAGAACTAATTCAGGGTATAACATTACCAATCCAATCACTGGCACACCATTGGGTTCTTTATATTGGTGCCTGCCTCCAAGAATGAATTCAACCAACAATTTCTATAGTGCAACAGGTTCTCGAAATGCTCGTATCTATGGAACTTGGGTGATGGTGGCAGACGGTACGCAGACTTCCCAAAGTATTGATGTCAAGCCTATGTACGCAGGCAGTTATTCTAATAGTCCTTCGGCTGGCAGTAAGTATGTGCAGATTTTTCCGAGTAATATCGCGCTACGTATCTCCACGCTCATCTGCACGGTTATGACCACGACGCAAATCAACTTTGGTAGCGTCCAACGCAATACTCAAAACGGTACCGAATTGGCAAAGCTAACCTACCCGCTGAGTACGTCCTGTACACAGGATGCAGCGAGTGGTGTCAATGCCAATATCAATGTGCAGTTCCGCGCCCTCAGCGGTAATTACAATGCTACCCCCTCCTGGTTATCGTTGACACAGGGGGGCGGTTATATCACGGGTGAAATTGATAACGGTGTTACTGGTAGCGGGGCCTGTACAGGAACTAGTGGAATACCCTTTGATAATACCCAGCTCAAGGTGGGTAATATGACCAGCGCAGAAACCAGCAAGACAACCAGTAATAATGTGACCTGGCGATTGTGCTCCGGGGGGAGCAACCTTCCGACCGGTGCTGTAAATGCATCGGCAGAGGTGTTGGTGACATTTAACTAATAGGTAATCGTGCCACAGTCATAACAACGGCATGCGTGCTACAGTGGTTTGTAGCATCAACGGCTAGCCCTGGTGGTTGCCGTTGGTGTATCAGCAGAAATGCTGGTGATATTTAATTGAGACAGGCTTGCTTAATGGAAGATATATAGGTTTGTTTTTTAAATGCAAGCAAATTTTATCAAATTCCATCTTTTATATCTGGGAGAGTATATATGAAAAAATGGAAAATTATGTTGAGTAGTAATTGCCAGTTCACCCTCGCAGGGTTGGAGCATGTTATCAGTTCTCATGCCGAACTGCTTGAGATGACGGAAGTTGTGAGTTTACCTGTAAGTTGGCTCAGTCATGAAGATTGTATACAGCTTGGCATTGATATTCTTATCGTTCTGCTTGATTCAACTACTGGCGAAATGGTTTTCAAGTTGATTGATAATATCAATAGATGGAATAAAGTTAGCGTGATTTTGTTGACTCCGAGTAATTGTCATGCCGGAGTGAATAATTACCTAATGCAAATGATTAATGCTCGAGCTGTATATAGTGCTACAGTATCAGTATCAACGTTGCAGAACCAACTGCTCGATATAGTCGAAAATCGTTTTTCTACTGATAAAGAAAATATGTTGAAACTTTCTACACGGGAGCAGGTTGTGATTAAATCTTTATTAAAAGGAAAAACTCTGAAGCAGATTGCATCAGAATTAAGGTTGAGTTACAAGACGGTAAGCCACTATAAACGTGCTGCATTAGTAAAGTTAGGAGTGAGTTCATTGTATGGAGTAATGATCCTTGGCTTGTAAAGTAATATGGCAAGCAGTAAATAGGTAGTTGAACGTCTTCCTCATTACGCCGTTGACAAGTAGTTGTCAAAACTCCATGTAAAGCATAAATACGTCCAGATATACTATTGTTTAGTATCACACTTATGTCTATATAAGGCTTCTTAGAAAGGGTGGTTACAATATGCAAACCTTCATACTCGTATTTATTTTTACTGTAATAGTTTTTGTGGTTTATAAGATACTTAACTATATGTCTATGCTACGTAGAAAAAATTTTGTATGTATGATTTTGTTTGTATATGTAGGTATGTTTCTTGTGGTTTTTGGCAGTCTATCCTTTCATGCATGGAGTATTGAGGAAGCAACGAGTGCATCATGTAATTCTAGTCCTGAATGTTATGCAAAAAATCATCATAATCCAGTTGTAAAATGTCAGCTAGAGCTTGAACATAAAGCAACCTTTAGCTATATTTGGATAAGCCGTTCGCCAAGCGAGATATTTACAACTTACTTATGGTTTAAGGAGGGCAAAAAAGAAATACAAGTATTTGGGGGGAATGCTAGATTTATAAATGGCTTTGGGATGCAAATGCCATTGAAATATTTTTGCATTTTCAATGCTGATACAGGAGATATTATTGCATCATCTTTTGAATGACTTTGAATGACTTTGAATGACTTTGGAGGACTTTTCTATTCCATTGCTACTATTCATTTTATTTTTCTGGATAATAATTTACAAGGTGTATGTATAACGTAAGGGCTGACCTCAATGGCAAACAATGCAATTAATGCTAAGTCAAAAAAAGTACAGGCGCGGACGCCTCATGACGTTATTGATGCAATGGAAAAAGCAAAAAAAACGGGTGAAAGTACGGGGCAGTTTATCGTTGCTGCTCTTCGGTCAGAGATTGAACGAAGGTTTCGTAAAAAAGAGCGGCAAAATTCTATAGATTAATTTTATATAACATGTGTATCCAGAGTTAACTTTTGGATATATATGTTAATTTTCTCTAAAGTTACAATTCTCATAATTTTCTATCCTTGAATTTGAAATACTGTCCACTATAACTTTTTTATCATTAGTGAGGGTGTATGGGGTTTTTGATAACTTTGTTGATTTTGTTTTTTATCAGTATTGTCGCATTCTATCTACATTACAGAAGACTATGCCGCTATCGGTTGCCGAAATCACGGCGAAATCACTGTTGCTGCAAGAAAATAAAGTCGAAAGATTAAATAAAAATGTAGGGAAAATAGCTGAGATTTTTTAGCTGAAGGGTTGCTATGCTAATAAACATCACATTGATAGTCAACTCCAGAGTTTCTGGTCCTATGGCCATGGATATAACTCGGCAAGTATTAATAATACATTCTCTTCTTTACGTTGAGCGAATCACTTTGCCTTTATGTATACACTATTTTTTAGCTTCTAAGCCGTATCAGGCTTGAATGGTTGCGTCGCTAAGATAAATCAAGAGAACCGACATTGACAAATGCTGGTGTATCTTCGCCAGATGTTGCCTTTTTAAAGTATCCTAAAATTCCGCTAATAATGCTATTGATTTATCCTTGCAATAGCTGAAATTATAGTGTGCAAGAGGGGGGTTGGCTGGTTCTGTGACCTGGATGTTTTTCATTATGACTATATTATTACCCTGATTTCCTGGCTGCCTCGAGTTTTTGGACTATACTCAAATTTCACAAAATCTGTATGACTAGGTTCTATATCCAAAATAATTCGAGTTGCTTGTAGGTGACAGCTGAATGACAAATCGGTCTTTGACCGATTTGTACGCTGCTTGCAGTGGCCCCGAAGGGCGAGGCCCTAGATGGGCCGAGTAACGCAGCCAACACTCAAGCAACTTGAAGTATAAAGAGTATAGTGAATAAAGATATAACTGTTCCAATTGTACGGAATGAATAAACCATACAATCTCACCCACTATAATTTCGCGAGGTAGTACATGCTGTATGTTGATATTCCTAGCAGTGAAGAGTTTTCTCGTTTATCCGATGTTCGCTCTGATGCCTGCATATCTATCTATCTTGAAACATCTCCTCTGCGTCAACAATTGGAGGCCAGTAAAATTCAGTTGGGCAATTTTATTACAAAGGCTTTGCTACAGGTAGCGGAAAAAGGTTTGGATAAACGCCGCTTGGTGTTATTGGAAGAAGAGCTTCTCTCAGTTTTGGAGGATCCGGACTTTTGGGATCTGCATGCCCGTAGCCTGGTTATTTTGGCAACACCGGATAGTATTTTGACTTATCGCTTAGCGAATGAATTGCCTAACCAGCTTGAGGTGGGGGAACGTTTCTATCTTAAGCCGTTACTGCGGGCGCTTACATTCCCTCATTCAGCCTACATATTGGCGCTGTCGGAAAATCAGGCGCGTCTGATCGAGTTTTTCGCTGATGTGCCAGCGTTAGAGGTTACGGTTCCAAATATGCCGTCGCGTAAACGTGACGCAATGGGGGATGCTGCGTTAAACGATCATCATCACGGTGCGGTTCACCATAAAGTTCGCTTGGCACAATATACGCGGCAAATAGATCAAGCATTACGGCCAATTTTTGCCAATCATGATTATCCGCTTATTTTAGTCAGTACGGAACCATTAGCATCAATTTATCGTTCGACCAACTCGTTACCAAATCTTACCAATGAAACGCTTTCAAGTAATGTTGAACATCTTGGGGTGTCTGAATTAGTAACTCAGGTTCGGCCATTGTTAGAAAATTACTACCAAGCTCAGTTAAATGCTTTGAAAGCACGTTTTGAAACTCGAGCAGGAGAACGGCGGGTAACACAGGAACTATCTGATGCAGCGCGTGCCGCGACCTTTGGTGCTATTGATACGCTATTAATTAATATCGATAGCAGTGTGAACGGTAGCATTGATGATGAGGGGTTAATTACCTTCAGTGGTAGTGATGATGAGATCAGTTACGGTGTGATCGATGAGATCGCGAAACGTGCTCTTGCGACTGGAGCCAAAGTATTAGCAGTTAGAAGCAAAGATCTACCACATGGTGCCGATCTGAATGCAATATTACGCTATCCACTGTAAAAATTGTATTAATTACAAAATCTCAGGCTCGGTTTGAGGGACTTGATATTGGTTTGAGCCCGTAGAGGTTAAAGATTATCACCCTGCTAACAATAGGTTAGCTGGGTGTTTCTTTATGATTTTTTTGAATTAATGATTTTTTGGATGAATATCTGCTGAGTATGCCATTTATCAGGCAACGGGTAAAATTTCAAAATATACCTGCGTACACCATGTTGGCTTTCTTTGAACTAAATTTATTTAAAGTGTAGCAGTTCAACATTCTTAAAATTTCGGCAATCTTATTGTCGCATTTATCTATGGAGTGATTATGGCTATTGATCTCAAACCCCCTCGTACGGTGAGGGAACCCAGTTATCTTGATGCAATGATTCCGGTATTTTCCCTGATCATTTTGGTCGGTTCTTCTGTTACCCTGTTTGGCCTTGATGCTGTCAGCGGTCCCTTACAAGTGGCTATCATTCTTAGCACTATGATTACTGCTGTAGTCATTTTAAAGAATGGCCATACTTGGGATGAGATCTCCGAATCAGGGCGTAAAGGTATTTCAACCGTTGTGGGGGCAATTTTTATTCTGTTTGCCGTAGGGGCGCTGATCGGAACTTGGAATATGTCCGGAACCATCCCCACCATGGTGTATTATGGTATCCAAATGATCACGCCGAACTGGTTCTTCCCTATCGCTTTCCTAGTGTGTGTGGCTGTGTCTATGAGTATCGGCAGTTCTTGGACAACGGCAGGTACATTGGGCGTTGGATTGGTAGGGTTGGCTAACATGCTGGGGCTATCGCCGGAGATCACTGCTGGAGCGATTATCTCTGGTGCTTACGTGGGTGATAAAATCTCGCCGCTGTCGGAAAGCACCGTGTTGGCGGCTCAGTTGAATGATGTACCTCTGTATACACATATTCGCGCACAGCTTTGGACTACCATTCCTGCCGGTGCCATCGCGTTGGCTGCTTTCATTGTTTTTGGTATCAATCAGCACAGCAGTTTTGATAGTACTGTCACCAACAATGAACTTTCCCGATTCAGTGAGCTTTTCCACATAACACCGTGGAATTTGTTACCGCTAATTTTTCTGTTGGGGTTATCGGTATGCAAAGTACCGGCCTCACTGGCGATTATGTGTTCGGCGTTGCTGGCCGGTGTAATGGCTGTTTTTATGCAACCACAGGTAATCGTGCGGTTTGTCGCAGAACCTGATTTAGCCGCGCCATTGCTTGCGGTTAAAGCCATTTGGCTGGCGATGGCAAGTGGTTTTCAAGAGAATTCAGGGATGGTGCAGATCGATGCTTTGCTTTCTCGTGGTGGTATGGACAGTATGTTGCTGACTATTTGGTTGATCATCGGGGCAGTTACCTTTGGGATCATGGTAGATGACTTTGGTTTGCTCAATAAACTGGTTACTCCGTTGCTATTGCGAGCCAAAGGTATTGGTAGCCTGTTTGCTTCTGTTGTGGCAACTGCCTTTGGGCTAAATATTGCCGCTGGCGACCAGTATATTGCTCTGCTGCTGCCGACGCGCCTATTTCGCGGTGAGTTCGCTAAACGTGGGCTTGCACCTGAAAATCTGTCACGTATTGTTTCCGATGCCGGTATTGTCACTTCCCCTCTGATTCCATGGAACTCGTGCGGAGCCTACATGGCGGCTGTATTGGGGGTTTCAACTATGGGGTATATGCCGTTTGCCGTATTTAATGTCGTTGCACCTTTAATGACGCTGGTATTAGGCATTATCGGTATAAATATCCGCCGAATACCTATTGTAGTATTGGAAAACGACTCAAAAGGAAAGGTGCCTGGTTGTAAGCCTACTCAGTGGTAATGAACGTAATTGATAGAATAAATTGCTGATATCCTTTTGGTAAAATGATGTGGAGAGTTATTTACATCTCTACATCAACTTGGCTGATAAGTTACAATGTATTTCTTATCGGCCAAGTTAATACAAATGTTATCAATTAAAATCACATGGCTAGTAAATGGTAAAGGTTTTTATTCCACGATCTACGGAGTTACGTTCAATGAAAAACAATTGCGACTGATTGTTATTCTCCTTGTGACCGTGGTGATGTATAGTGAATTTAGAAAATAAAAATAGGCTAAAATTCGACTGGTTAGTAAGATAATTGATTAAGAAAAACCTTTGTGAAAATTAATTTTTTATTCATCAATGGTGAGTTCATTGAATTTATAATTAAGATTAGTCTCGCTGAGTGATGATATTTAAACATGTTGTTTATTTAATTGCCAATTTTACTGGTCTTTTCAGGGTTTTCTGATGATTTATAGCATGATTAAATTTTACTCGCTTACTGGGATTGTGCCCAATTGACACAATGCCGTTGAAAACTTATATTCATCTCTCTTTTTAGGATGCAATAACCCATAAAGTAAACAAGGTCACCACGATTTTTCTATAAGCTCATTATAATGGGTGTGATGACTGCTATTGAGTTTTTGCAATATTTATTTCTATTAATTTAGACTATATGGATATGTGTGATATGAAAATCAAATCAGTATTAATGTTGTTAGTTGCTGCAGGTTTTGTGACCAATGCTTCTGCCAGAGGTCCAGTAGGCGGTTATGAGTGGGCTGATAATAACCTCACTAACTGTGGAAGAATGTTGACATCAGCGACCGTGCCGCAGAAGGATAAAAATATAATGGTGGTACCGGGTGGCACCTGTACTCTTTCTGTTAATGCAGCAGAAAAGGCCATGGCTATCGATGCGGCATCGATGAAAATGAACGAGAAAGAGATGGCTCCACTGGCGAAGAAAGCTCAGGCTTACATCAATAATAATAACGATTTTGATCGTGAAGGCATGATTGCTTGGAGCACCTACTCTATGCTAGATGATGAGAATAAAAATATCATCCGGATTACTCAACTTCGCGCCAGCAAAGTTGCTATTGTTAAGCCTTATATAAAATAATGTTTTAATATACATCTTAAATCATTTGAGTGTCTGTTAGACAGCAACTGTCTTTTCGTCATAGTGAAACTCTGATTTTATAGGGGAGACTATTAACGGCTCTGTCGCTTAGATGGCTTTGGGTATAATTTAATAATAGATGAACGAAGTGTATATATTCACTTCGTTCTTTTTTATTTGTCATATGTCTAGTGAAGAGAAATGATTGGATTTAGAGTGAAAAGGAAATTCATAGTATTAAAAAAGGGAGGCTTGTTTATTACACTCATACTCACTAGTCTTACGGCATTTGCAACCCCTTCACAACGCATTAACCTCATGTTCGAGTTAAAGCCCTTGGGTAAAACGTTTCTTACCACGGTTGATGATGATGGCTGCATTGACAATACGGCACTGTTAAAAATAGCCACACTGAAAAACCTGCTTGCCAAGGGCCGAAACTGTACTACGTTTACTGAGTTGAACGATGCAGGATTTAGTACTAACCAATTTGAGCAGTTCAATTTGGTTGTGATCAGAAAAATTCAGGAAGAGAAGCAAAGTGATGAAATTGATGAGGGTATGGATGCTGCATTTATCAACTATGAAATAGAACATACAGACGAGCATAATAATAACCAAAATAGCACCAGAGAGAATTACCAGCTTGATTCCGGGGCCAACTTAAGCGGTTGGATGCTAAGGCATAGCGGTCATTACGATAAGCGAAAAGAGCAGAAAGGCTGGCTTAATGACTCTCTCTCTGTCAGCCGTAATCTACTGTCTGCCAGGTCTGTCTTAAAACTGGGTGATGGCAGTGGCGGTAATGATATTTTTAGTAATAATCCACGTACAGGCGTTGCTTTTTATAGTGATGACCGGCTGTTACCTAAAGGTAAACGCCCGGTGATGGGCCATATTCAAGGCGTTGCGCGCACCTCTGCTGAAGTCACCCTCCAGCAAGGTAACCGCATTTTACTTATAAAGCGTGTTAAACCAGGCAGTTTTAGTTTTAAAAATGTCGAAGTTGCCGATTCTGAAAACTCATTGATGATGATGGTACGGGAATCTGACGGCACGGTAACGGTAACCACAATCCCGCTGTTAGTTTTACCGACAATCACAGCAGAAGGTAACGTGAAGTATGATATTTTTGTCGGGAAAACTCATCCTGAGGTTTGGGATACCGCAGCAGGGAAACCTTACTCGCAGCTGACAGCCGTTTATGGCCTTACCAAGGCAGTATCAGCTTATGGCGGTTATCTCTATGGTAATAATTATTTTTCCAGCGCATTTGGGCTTGGGTTTAATTTGCACAAGGCTGGTTTGTTCTCTGTTGATTATAAAAGCGTACGCTACCGAAATAACAGTAATGAAGGTAAGTATGGTGATGTAATTAAAACGCGCTATGCTGTAGGAATGCTGAGTGGGCAATTAACTACGAATATTCAGGGGTCTTTTTACCCGAATAGTCAATATCTTTCGCTCACAGAGTATGTGGATACGCGAGCAGAAGATCAAGATTACCCATTTCTATCAAAGATATATGCAAATCGTCAATACCAGTTGGAAGCCAGTTTACAATATAATTTGCAGCAAGGAGCACTATTCAGTTCTCTTTCAAATAATTGGGATCGCGATCGGAACAGAATGACGGTGCTTAATGCTGGTGTTACCCTATTGCATAAAGGCATCACTTATTCAGCGTTTGCTATGTATATCAAAGGCAGTACATATAGTGAAAATCGCAGCATAAATATAACTGTAGGCATTCCATTAAATATTTTTGAAGATAGCAGTATAAGATTGCAGCCTGGGATGAATAGCTACAATGGCAAGATGACAAAATCAATTATGGTTTCAGGATCTGCGTTGCGTGATTCAAGCTTTACCTATAACAGTAGTTATGATGAGCGATATCATGAGACAGCGGCTTTCGCTAACTATCAATACAGCGCGGGCGATACTACGTTGCGATATATGAAAAATCCTGACCGTGAGAGAATAGCCTACAACCAAAGCGGCAGCGTAGTCTTGCATCCCAAAGGCATTACTCTGGGGCAGCGTGTCGGTGATACTTTTGGTATTGCCTGTATTGAGCAAGAGCCAGGAATTGGCATCATCAACCAGATCGGTTTAGCCACGAATAGTCAGGGATGTGCGATTGTAAGTAATCTTGCGGCCTACAGTGATAATCGAATTGCGATTGATCAAATGACACTGCCTGCAGGAAAAATGATCGCAAACGATGAGAATATCTATCCTGCAGAGGGGGCAATCGTGCTGAGAAAATATCAATTAAAGGATGTTCCATAGATGGTCAATGATTTTTGAAGTAGGGGTGTACAGTTTTTAACTGATTGAATCACTTTGGGGGTCTTGGAGGTTATACTCTTAGCGGAAAAGAGATTTTCATGTTATTTAATTGTTATATTCTCTCATATGCCGGTGTTACTCTCATTACTGCACGCTAAGCTATTGTTATGTAGGCTGGTAAAATGAATACACAATACCCGTCATACTTCAAGTTGCTTGGGTGTTGGCTGCCTTCGTTCACCCTGGTCACATAATTTATCTATGCTCCCAGGGCTTCACTCAGTTGCCGCCTACAAGCAACTCGAATTATTTGGGTATATACTGAAGACCAGAGCACTAGAAAAAATAAGACGTAAACGATGACGAGACAATAATGCGTGTAATATTTAATAGCATAGCGTTGAGCATTCTCTTGAGTTGATTTTACTTTATCAAATATTAAACTAATATTAAATAGTGACTCCTGTAGTGGCCTTGCTCAACTGTGGTTACTTATACACTGACTACTTCTCACTTCAATAGGCATATGTAAATGAATGTAGTTAAAAAAAACCTTCCATGTACCCTGATGGTGTTCCCTATTAAACGGATAAGCCATGCGGTCTACCAAATTTTACGTTGCTCCTCCAGGCTATCGAAGACGACTCGGCGTGTTCATGTCGGGATCGCGATACTGTCCTTAATGGCTTTCCCTAACATTATTTTCGCTGCTTGCTTACCGAGCCCTGTGAGCAACGGCACCACGATTTGTGATACCAGCAACGTACAAAGTACCCCCGTTGGCACTGGGCCAGGGCTCGACAATGTTACCCTCAACATTACCCCGTCTGCACAGATCGATATCACCGATACCATCGGAAGTGCGATCTCGCTTGGTAATGGTGCTGTTATCACTATTGGTAACAACGCTTTTGTACAGAATAATGGGGATGGTGCAGGCACGCTTGGGCCATGGGGAACAGGGTACAATACTATTGAATTCGGCAGTTTGAGCACGCTGCTTATTCAGAGTGGTGCCCAAGTACGCTCAGTGGGCGCGTCGGGACAAGTTGAAGCCATTAATCCGGCTGGTTTTGCTAATACCATAACCAATTATGGCCTTATTTATGCCAAAAATAGCTCAGCTATATGGTTGCAGAATAAGACCAATGGTGCTTCGAACGTTATTAATAACTATGGAACGATTCAAACAGATGCAAGCTCAGGTATTGCTATTGGAGAAAGCGGTTCTAATGGGCTGAATTTCACTAACTACACTGGCTCTTCAGTTATTGGTCACTTTTCTCTGGGAGGGGGGGCTGATAACCTGGTTTTTCATAACGGCTCCACGGTGACTGGTAGGGTTGATGGGGGGGGGGCGGAACAAACTCATTAACATTTCTGGGTATTGAAGGCTCCAACGATACCTTGGCCGGGAGTATTAACCACTTTCAAACGCTTACTAAAGATGGTGCAGGGCAATGGATACTGAACGGCACGCTGAATGACGTGGGTCTACATGTTATTCAGGGAACTTTAGCCATTGCTAATACTGTTACCAATCTCACTGCTCTACCGCTTATTGATCTTGGTGGAACGCTGCAAATCGGTTCAGGTGGTACCACAGGGAGTCTCACCAGCGACATCATCAATAATGGCACTTTGGCATTCAACCGCTCAAACACGCTTACCTTTGCCAACTTAATTTCGGGGACCGGGGGGATCACACAAGCGGGTTCAGGTACCACTAACGTCAGTACAGCCCAATCTTATACAGGAAAAACCGTTGTTAATGCGGGCACGTTGCAAACGGGGGTAACAGATGTCTTTGCCAGCAGTTCAGACGTTATCGTTAATGGCGGCACCCTCAACTTGGCCGGTAACAATCAACGGGCCAACCGTCTGGCCGGGGCTGGCGGTACTGTTTTACTCAGTGGGGCAACATTAACGGCGAATAACGCTACCACTGCAGACAATACCACCTTTGCTGGCACCATCACTGACGGCGGCTTAGCCAGTAGTCGCCTGGTTAAAATCGGGCAAGGCAAATTAACGCTGACTGCCAACAATGCGTTTGGCAGCGTTGATGTGCAGGAGGGCACGCTGCAATTCGAACAAGCAAACGCCTCTACCACGTTGGGGAATTACACTACACAGGCGGATGCAACGACGACGATAGGAATGAACAATTCGACCCTTAATGTGGCGGGAGTGTTCACTCAGGCTGACGGAGCGACGCTGAATGTGACATTGGGAGCATCGCCGGACATCGTAGCCCAAAGTGCCAATCTTGGCGGTACGCTGATAGTCAATGGCTTCTCCGACACGCAAGATCCAGCCAAAGCGAGCAGCGTGACCAGCATGGGTTATATTCTGCTGCATACCCAGGACGGCATCACAGGGAACTTTGTTAACCAACCCCTGGAGCAAACCGGCCTGGATTACCTGCTGCATGATGGGCATGTCGATATTGCCAATGGCGGATTCGACTATGAATTGGGCTTCCGCCTGGCCTGGACAGAGGGTGGGCAAGAGGCGGCCACCGGCAGCTTTACCCTCAATGAGGGAACAGGATTTGATGTCGATATCGCGTTGAATAACCAACCGGTGCCGGATGGTGGTTTTGCCAGCGGCTGGGACGGGCAGAGTCTGGTGAAAGACGGCGCAGGGCGTTTGGTGCTGTCGGCACAAAATGGTTATACCGGCTCCACGACCGTTAAGGATGGGGTACTGGAATTTAATACTGCCAACAGTATTGCCACCAGCAGCGACGTCATCGTCAATGGTGGCATCGTCAACCTCAAGGGGAATGACCAGCAGTTTAACCGCCTGGCCGGTAGCGGTGGTGAGATCCAGTTAAACGGTGCGGCGCTGACGGTGATGAATACGACCGCGGCGGATAACAGCCTGTATACGGGCGCTATCACCGGTAACGGTACCTTTATCAAGAAGGGGGCTGGCAACCTGACCCTGAGCGGCGATACCGCCTGGGTGGGGGATACTGAACTGCAGGCGGGTAGCTTGATTTTGGATGGCACTACGGGAGGAGCCCGGCTAACCAGCAATGTGGTGGGGCAGAGCGGCAGCCAGTTGAGCCTGGTTAACGGTGCCAGCCTGACGGGGTGGATTGACCCGACGGATGTGGTTATCGACAGTGCCAGCCAGTGGAATATGACGGCCAACTCTCAGGTCGCCACTCTGGCTCACGGCGGCACGTTGAACTTTGTCGCCCCTGGCGCAGGTGGCTTCAAGATCCTGGATGTTGCGGGTAACTATGTGGGTAACAACGGCCTGTTGGTGATGAATACCCGCTTGGGAGATGACAGTTCGTTGACGGATAAGCTGGTGGTGAAAGGTGACACTGCGGGCACCACCCGGGTGCAGATCGTCAATGCTGGCGGTAGCGGGGCCC
Source organism: Serratia sp. MMO-28 (assembly GCF_037199905.1). NCBI lineage: Bacteria > Pseudomonadati > Pseudomonadota > Gammaproteobacteria > Enterobacterales > Yersiniaceae > Serratia > Serratia sp. MMO-28. The sequence continues at coordinate 206,864 of NZ_JBBCVB010000006.1, read as the reverse complement.
AGACGCTCAACGGTATCGAAGTCATTACGGTCGGCGGCCAGTCAGATGGGGAGTTTGTTCAGGCCGGGCGCATTGTGGCGGGAGCCTACGATTACACCCTGGCGCGCGGCACGGCGGCTGATACGGCGGTTAACTGGTATCTTACCAGCCAATCGCGCGATGGCGGTTTAGATATCCGTCCTGAAGCCGGGGCCTACAATACTAACCTGGCGGCAGCCAACACCCTGTTTGTGACCCGCTTGCATGATCGGTTGGGTGAGACACAGTACATTGACGTGCTGACGGGCGAACACAAGGTCACCAGTATGTGGCTGCGTAATGAAGGCGGACATAATCGCTCCCGTGATGAAAGCGGTCAGTTGAACACCCAGGCCAACCGTTATGTGCTGCAGCTGGGCGGGGATATTGCCCAATGGAGCCATGATGGACTGGACCGTTACCATCTGGGGCTGATGGCGGGTTACGGCAATAGCAAGAGCAACACAGCTTCACATCAGTCCAATTACGATGCGAAAGGGTCGGTAGACGGTTACAGCGTGGGAGTTTATGGCACCTGGTATGCTAATGCGGCTGATAAATCAGGCTGGTATGTCGATAGCTGGGCGCAGTACGGTTGGTTCGACAACAGCGTTACCAGCCAGGGCATGTCGAGCGAGGAGTACAAATCGAAAGGGGTGACGGCGTCGGTTGAAAGTGGTTATACCTTTAAGCTTGGGGAGAATACGGCGCAAAATATGCGCTATTTCATCCAGCCGAAAGCACAGCTAACCTGGATGGGAGTGAAGGCCGATGACCATCGCGAAGCGAATGGTACCTGGGTTAAGGGGGAAGGGGATGGCAATATCCAGACTCGCCTGGGTGTGAAAGCCTTTATCAATGGTTATAGCGATCAGGATAAGGGCAAAGAGCGGGTGTTCCAGCCATTTGTAGAGGCCAACTGGGTACACAACAGCAAGGACTTTGGCAGCAATATGGATGGGGTCAGCGTCAAGCAAGCGGGCGCTGCGAACATTGGTGAATTGAAACTGGGTGTGGAAGGGCAACTCAGCAAGCAGGTGAATCTGTGGGGCAATGTTGGCCAGCAGGTAGGCAACAAAGGTTACAGTGATACAACTGCAATGTTGGGGGTGAAATATAACTTCTAACTCGGTATACAAGCCCCGTGCTGCAGCGGCCTGAGCCTACCCGCTGTGGATGTTGCAACACCTTCGGCCCCATCGATACCACTGCGGTTTGGTACTTGCTGGGGCCGAGCCAAGAAAGCCGGTCATGCCTGAGGCTCGGGGCCATAACGGGTTGAATTTCCTCGCAGATTTAGCCGTCAGGAAGGGTAATAAACTAAAATAATGACTGCTGTATTCATTAAAATGGGGGTATATAAAAAGCTATACCACAAACTGCGCAATTCCTTTATCCAGATCGTCAAGCAGTTGCCTGATCTGCTGCAGTTCAGTGGCAATATCAGTGGCATCAAAGGCAGATAAAAGCTGATTTTCCAGTTTATCTACCTGCATATGGAGTTTATGCGCCCCCAGTAGCTGCGCCGTTCCATTGATGCGGTGTAAATGGTGTTTGAGCACTGCAACGTCGGCGCTTTCAACCGCCTTAAACGCCATCATAAGGTCGCGCCGGTTCTCTTTTTGTGCATCTTCAAGGGCGGCTTTCATCAGCGGCCTATTTCCCATGGCTAACAAGGCTAGCTTTTCAAGATCATAGCCAATATCAGCCTTGTTTTGGTGTAGTGAACTCAGTAACGACTCTAACTGTTGCAGGTTTAGCGGTTTGAACAGGCAGGCATTCATCCCGGCAGCCATACAGCGCTGGTGCTCTTCAGACTGCGCCGAGGCTGTCAGCCCCCAAATGGTTATCTTATTACCGGTTTGCCGAATCGCCTTGGTCAACGCAATTCCATCCATTTCCGGCATGTTAAGGTCGGTAATGATCACGTCGTAGCGCTTGTTGTTAATAGCGTTTAGGGCTTGAAGACCATTTTCCGCTTCATCAGCTTGTGCGCCAAGAGCCTGCAGTTGCCGTTGTAACAACAGCCGGTTAGAGGAGTGATCGTCCACAATCAGAATAGAGATCGGGCTTAATGAGGCAGCAATTTCGCTGGCGTGTAATGGCTCACTTTGCCGTTGTTCGGTGCGATCAAGGGTTACTGCCGCCGTTAGCGTTAACGTGAATTTTGTCCCTTTCCCCAATTGGCTTTGTAGATCGATACGCCCCCCCAGCAGGGAAAACAGCTCCTTACTGATAGCAAGCCCCAAACCAGAGCCGGTGTGTTGGCGCCCCGAATCAGCCTGGATAAAGGGTTGGAACAGCTGCTCCTGCTGCTCCGGCGCAATGCCCGGCCCGGTATCTTCAATGGTGATGACGACCTCGCTTTGCCCATCTCCAACAGTGCGTGAGGTGGCAGAAACCAGCACGCTTCCCGCCGAGGTAAATTTGACAGCATTGCCGATAAGGTTGGTTAACACTTGCCCAAGCGGCTGAGGATCCAGCCAAAAGCGCGCCCCTGCGTCCAACAGACTGGTCCAACCCAGTCTCAACTCTTTTTGCACGGCGATGCCGTCAAACAGGCTCACCTTTTCACGAATTAACGCGTTGATATCCACCCATTGTGGTACGAGTTCATATTTACCCGACTCGATCTTTTCCAGATCAAGGATTTCGCCAATCAGCGCAAGCAGAGAGCGGGAGGCGCTCCAGGCCTGCTGGACAGAGGTTTTATCCTGCGCTGAAACAATCTCCGACGAACGTTGTAAAAGCTCGAGAAAACCGACGATCGCGTTCACCGGCGTACGAATTTCATGGCTCATGCGGGCCAGAAAGATCCTCTTCTCGCCGTTAGCCTTCAGGGCTTTGTCTTTCTCATCTTCCAAAGCGGCCATCAGCACTTTTGTTTCTGTGACATCTTGCCAGCCGCAGATCACCACCGAGGATTCGTCACCGGGCATAGGGCATAACGTCATCCAGTGCCGAATTTGCCGCTCTTCACTGCCGTTATTCAGAATGAAGTCGTGAACAACCACCTGAGCCGGCTCCAGCCCTTGCCGGATCGCCTGATTCACCGTTAAAAATAATGCACTAAAGGGGTACCGGCTATCGTAGAGCGAATGGAGAATTTTCTCCTGATCCTGCTCGGGGAAGAAGGCGAGAAACGCTTTATTGTAGTTAAGTAACTCCCCTGTCAAAGTGACGGTGTAAACCGGCATCGGAATGGCATTCGACAGGCTGTTGATAAACTGCAGTTGCGCTTTTAGCTGTTGTTGCGAGCGCTTTCTTTTGCGCATTTCGACAGAAAGATAGGCTCCCCAGATCAGGCTGCTGGCCACCAGCAGCGCGGCAAATATCGCCACCTGATAAAACTGTTTATCATAAAGATCCCAGGTATCAATGGTGATCTTTGGCATTTTGAGCCATTTCCCTGTCAGCTGGAGGATCTCTTTTTGCGGGATATTATCCAACGCTTTGTCCAAGATCTGGCGTAATTCCGGTACTGCACGCGACACGGCGAAAACAATTGCGGCGTAGTCACCGCCCTTTATCGGCGCGTATTTCAGTTGTTCAGGGTAGTAATGTTCGCTCAGATAGCGTGCCGTTAGCTGATTAGCAATACCGGCGTCAACCCGTCCATTCGCCACCAGGTTCACGGCAACGCTGGAGTTTTCTACGAGGGTCCAATTGATATCCGGGTATTTTGTTTTGAGCTGTGTTAGCAGCGGATGATTTAAGGCAATAGCCACCTGCATACCCGATGCCAATTCAGCGGCCTTACCAACGCTGTTTTTAACCACCACCACAAACGGCGTTGTTATTAATGGATGGGTAAAAGCCAGTTGCTTGCTGCGGCTTAAATCATAGGTCTCCGCCTGTATCAAATGCCATGCGCCTTTATCCATCTCTTTGAGCATTTCATCATTCGACTTAACGATAATCGGCTCAAACTCCAGGCCAGTCTGCAGGCTGACCAAATTGAGGATATCCCCAATCATTCCACGAACGTCAAGATTACTGTCGGTCATGGTAAAGGGGACAAAGTAAGGGTTAATCAGGATCCTCAATTTTTTGTTCTGACTTAACCAACGCTTTTCATCTGACGTTAGATTAAGCTTTTCAGTCATAAACGCCAGATTACCTTGATCAAGCCAGCCTTGAGTAATTTGATTATGCGTTTTCTCATCCACTGCGGAGATAAAGTGGTCGATGATGGTTTTTAACCTCTCCTGGTGAGCCGGCAGCAGAAATACGCTTTCCTTACGTTCCCGCCCCCAAAATTTCACCATACTCAACGCCATATTAAAATCTTGGGCAATAGTCGCGCTACTGGTTAAGTTATCCCCCATGTAATAGTCATTGTAGCCGTTCGCGACGGCAGACAGTGCCTCGTAAACGCTGGGGAAGTGGGTGACCTGCGCATTAGGAAAAGATTGCTTGATAAATGACTCGGGTGGGTAGTTATTCGCAATCGCTACCGATGTGAACTGCTCACTATGCAACGGCTCCATCACATTCGATAAGCGGGTAATCAACGTCGGCCAAGAGTAGAAGACCGGCAGTGTAGGCAGTAGGCCATCGTGAGCTTGCGGCTTATAGAGCAGGTTCGTCAGCAGCAGATCGGCATTTCCCGCTTTCAGCGCGGCGATCGCTTCTGCCTCGCTGGTAAAACGGAATACCTCAATGGGCACATTAAGCGAGCGTTGCATCAGGACAAGATAATCAGCATTGATACCACGATACCGACCTGTCACCGAATTTAACGTCAGCGGAGGATTATCTGGTGGGATCACCGCCACGCGGATCGCTTTCTTCTGTTTTAACCATTGCGTGTCATCTTGGCTGAGATAAACAGATACCGCAGGAATATGGTTATATCCCGACAAATCGAGCGTTATCGGCGCCACCGAGGTGGCTGCCATGCTAGTGATACTGAAGAATAGAAGAAGGAACGCGACGAATCTCATACTATCTTGTTACGATTGGCAAAGGAGATCAGCTCGATTAAGGAGTTACAGCCCAATTTTTCCATTAATCGTGTCTTATAGGTACTGACGGTTTTGCTGCTGATATGCATTGCGTCACCAATGCGACTGTTGTCATAACCAGCCAGGATATACCGCAAAACTTTTGTTTCCTGCGAGGACAGCGTTTCCAATTTTTCATGCTCAGAGGTATCAGAACCAACAAAGCTGTTGAGGATAAAGGGGAAATAGCTGTAACCGTTTTGTGCAGCGTTAATCGCCGCAATAATATTCTCCATCCCTTCTTTTTTGCTGACAAAGGCATTAGCTCCGGCATCGGCACTACGCTTGCCATAAAAGCGATCGTTTTTTGCTGATACTACGACGATGATACCGCTGAACTGGCGACTTCTCAGCTTTTCGACCAGATCAACGCCGTTGATCCCCGGTATATCCACATCAATAATGGCAATCTCTGGCGTATTCTCCATCAGGATTTTTAATGCTTTAAGCCCCTCTTCAGCTTCTGCAATAATGGCAAAACCGTGCGTTTCGAGCAGACCACGAATTGCCATTCTGGCTAGGGGATGATCGTCAACAATGATTGCTCTTTTAGCTACATTCATCATGCTTCCCCATCATTACTGAAGCGTGGTTTTCAGATAGAACAATATGTTATTCAGCATAGTGCAAGACAGTGAAAAGTGTATAACGCCCCTACTATGCTTCTTTATCGGACACGTGTTGATGTAGCCCATCATTTCTGCAATGACATGATTCACGCATTTGCGTCTTCGACGCGTAATCTGTATTGCATCTCAGATGTTTTGAACTATAAACAGTTATCGCCTTAAGAAAATTCCGTTTAATAACGCCGCTACTTTGGGGGCGCAAACAAGCCAAATAGCTTATATTTCAGCCATTGCCGCCATTTATATCAAGAAGTTACAAAGCTTATGCTTGCCGCTATATAACCATGATTATTTCTCAATAGTAAACAAATACTTTCAATTTAAGCAACAATTTTCTTCGAGATGTTATTCTGCTTTTCTGATTTTAAATTTCGAATAAATCAAAATTATTAGATTAATATTTCTTTAAAATTAAAATAACCCGTGTTAAAGTCCTTTTAGTTACAATTAGCAGGCTATTGAATTTTTCATTTACCACTCATAATTTATCGCTATATACTCCAATCAAGCTCAACCAATCAGGATGATTGCTACTTTGAATTATCCTATTTTTGGCAAACGGTGACTCTATTAGCACAGTCAGTGGCAATTAAATACGCATGATTAATAAATAATGACGTCTTATTGTGAGTAGAGTTTGCGCCACCAGTACGTTGAGTGAGTTATGTTGCCCAGCAAAAGGGAGGCAGAGCCTGGCGTGAGAGACGTTATTGTTTTACATTATTGAATATATTCCCAACGGGAATCTTCTAATACGATACGGATATCGTTATCGGTCTGTCATTATCTCAATGCGGTATGGCTTATATTTGGTTTCACTATTTCATCGGCAATAAACGTCGATGCAATTGCCCGATCCCGACGGTTGACGGCAATATAACAGAGTTACCTCAAGTTGCTGGGCCACTACACGCTTACCGATTACGCCATTGGCTATGTCGTGCACGGCTATGCAGCCCTAATGTGGGACTTGAAGTATCAGTGGGTTATTTTTTAATAATTCACATATAGGCAGTGTTGTTTTTAACCCATTAAATAAAAAGGTAAAATCATGAAAAAATTCCTTTTCCCTATGATGTTATGTTCTACCTTCTCTCTGTCAACTTACGCAGCAACGGATAATGTCGGTGGGGGTAATATTAACTTCTATGGCAAAGTAACCGATGTTTCCTGTGAGGTTTCAGTTAATGGTCAAGGCAGTGATGCCAATGTTTATTTACCGCCGATCAGTTTGACAGAAGCGAAAGGTGCGGCAGCTAATACCTTTTTGAAAGCACAACCTTTCACCATTGACGTCACTAATTGCCAATCTGTTAATGGTGCTCTGGGGGATTACATGGATGGCGATCAACTCGCGGTAAATTGGACCGGGGGAAATCTGCTCACCGGTGCGGTTGGCGTTGAGCAGGGATACCTGGCGAATACCGAAAGTACGGGGGCTAAAGATATCCAACTGGTGTTGGCGACAAGAGCGGATAGCTCTCTTGCTGCAACAAAAATTATTCCAGGCTCATTAACGCCACCTTCAACTTCAGTGGACGTAGATAATAATGTGCTTGGCAATAAAGGCGCGCGCTTTACCTACTATGTTGGTTATGCCACTAACAGCCCAAATACGGTCAAGCCAGGTGTATTAAACAGTTATGCGACTTATGAAATCATCTATCAGTAATTAATTTATATTCAAAGCGGCCGTAACAGGCTGCTTTGAGAGCCCGTCGAGGTATCTATGCTATTACGCATTCTATCACTGTTATTTATTATCAGCTTTCAAGTGAACGCTAATAATATTATTGTTAACGGTACTCGCTTCATATTCCCCAGTAATGAGAAAGAGATCACTATTCAATTAAATAATACTGCCGACCGCCCGGCGGTAGCACAAGTGTGGTTAGATAGAGGGGACGCCCGAGAAACGCCAGACAATATCTCGGTACCTTTTATTATTATCCCGCCGATTTCACGGGTAGATGGCAAAAGTGGGCAAACATTGCGGGTCCGTCTTCCCAATCGTAACGGCATGCTTAGCGACCGGGAGCAGCTCTGGTGGCTGAATCTGCTGGAGATACCCCCCACGCCAACCAGCGCACAGATGCATGGAAATAACACTCTGCAGTTAGCTATTCGCTCGCGTTTTAAATTCATTTACCGGCCAACAGGGCTTGGGGATCGTGATGCAGCGCCGGAGCTTTTGGTGTTGTCCAAGCAGGGCGAGGATCTGGCCATTAATAATCCTACGCCTTTCTATATCACTATTACTCGTATTCTTCAGGCGGGCAATAAACTCCTGTTGGGTAAAACAGTCATCGTTTCACCGCTCTCAACCACGAGAGTCACCCCTATTGCCGCATTCAAGAGCGGAGATCATATTTTAATTAATAACGTGAATGACTATGGAGCCACCGTTTCTGTCAACAGCCGGATAAAGTAGAGGATAATGCCATGGAAAAACTGACATTTTCGCCTGAGGGCATGTGCCCGCTGTACGCGATAGTGATGATGTCGGGGCTGATCTATCCCTTCTGCTCTGCCGTGGCTGCGCCAGAGAAAACTTATCAATTTAACGATGACTTTATTGTCGGCAATAAAGATAAAATAGACCTCTCAAAATTCAGTACCAGTGCTATCAATGCAGGGCACTATTCCATTGACGTCTATACAAACGGTAATTGGAAAGGCCGCTATGAAATGAAGGTTGAGCAACGCTCGGATAACAGCGAGCTGGGTATCTGTTATTCCTCCGCGATGCTTGAGAAATTCGGTATTTCTGCAAGCAAACTTAATGCCTCCTTGGCACAACAGGCAGATTTTTGCGGCTACCTGTCACAATGGCGGCAAGATGAAACGATTAATGACACGTTTACTATTTCTGAACTGCGGGTAGATATTTCAGTGCCCCAGATCTATGAGGATAGAATGTTCGTTGGCTATGTCGCGCCCGAACAGTGGGAACAGGGAATACCGGCCTTGAACCTCTCCTATATGGCTAACTACTACAACCGTAATAGCTCACACGCCAATAGTAATAGCGGCAGCGGTTATTTAGGCATCAATTCCAGGTTTAGCTACAATGGCTGGCTGATCAGGTATGTGGGGAATCTGAATGCTCAACAAGGCCAGGGAACCTATTGGCACAATAACCAGACTTATCTGCAACGCGCCCTACCACAGATAATGTCCACGGCGACCGGTGGCCAATTCTTTACCAGCGGCGAGTTCTTTGACAGCGTCGGCCTGCGCGGTCTGCGCCTGAACAGCGACGATAATATGTTGCCAGACGGTATGCGCTCTTTCGCGCCGGAGATCCGCGGTGTTGCCATGAGTAACGCGTTAGTGACCGTACGGCAGAATAATTCGGTGATTTACCAGGCTCAGGTATCTCCAGGCCCTTTTACCCTTGATGATATTTACCCTTCAGGTTACGGCAATGATCTGGAAGTGAGCATCAAAGAGGCGGACGGCTCGCTTCGTCAATTCAGCGTACCTTTCTCTTCGGTACCTCAATTGCTACGCCCTGGCATGAGTCGCTATAGCGTGGTTGTCGGAAAGGTGGATGACGAGATTTTACGTAACAGGACAGTGCTGCTGCAATTACACTACCAGTATGGCGTTAATAACCTGCTGACTGGATATACCGGGTTGACCGCATTTAATGGCTACCAGGCATACTTATTGGGCAGCGCTTTTAATACTTCCTTCGGGGCTTTATCGCTGGATGCTATCCAGTCATATACCACGTTGAAAAGCAGTGACATTCTCTCCGATAAATCATCCTATTCAGGGCAAAGTTATCGGGTTACTTTCAACCGGATGTTTCCCAGCACCAAAACCAGCGTAGTGCTGGCGGCTTATCGCTATGCCACAGAGAATTACTTTTCGCTTAACGATGCCCTGCAGATTATTGATAACCCTAAGTGGGGAAAAGATCCCAGCACCTTTGCGCGTGAGAAGTATGGGTTTAGCTATACCCTGAGCCAGGATTTGCCCGACGGTTGGGGCGGGCTCTATTTCAATGGCCGCATCTCAAACTACTGGAACAGAAGCGCGACGGATAAACAGTACCAACTGAGCTACAACAATGGGTGGAGGCGTCTCTCTTATTCGGTTGCGCTGCAGCGCAACTACACCTCTTATCTTGGCAACCGTGGTCAGGAAACGCGTGTGTCACTCAACTTCAGCTATCCGTTATCATTCCGGGAACGCAACAGCGCCAGCCTGACGTCGGGCAGCATGTTTTCCAACTCCCGCTTTAATAATGCCCAGATCGGGATCAACGGTGCCTTTGGCGATGAGAATAACTTCAGCTATGGCGTTAATCAGTCCGCCAGCCGTTCTGGCAACCATAGCTTTGCCCTGAACGGCACTTACCGAAATCCTAATACCACGCTGTCTGCTAACTATGGGCAAGGCAACGATTACCGACAGGCTGGCGTCAGCGCCAGCGGCTCTTTACTGCTACACCAGGGCGGGATCACTTTGTCGCCGGAAACGGGAAACACCGTGGCGCTGATCGAGGCTAAAGGGGCACAAGGTGCCACGCTACCCAACGTACCGGGCACGCGTATTGATAGCCGAGGTTACGCCATCTTGCCTTATTTGCGCCCTTATCGGGTTAATGCGGTGGAGATTGACCCTAAAGGAACCGACGATGACATTGTCTTCGATAAGACCGTGGCTAACGTCGTGCCTTATGAAAACAGCGTAGTGCGGGTCAATTTCACAACCCGAGTAGAGAAAAACCGAACGTTACACGCCGTTCTGCCTGATGGAAAAAACCTGCCATTCGGTGCCAATGTGGTTAACGAACAGGGAAACCCCATCGGCATTGTCGGCCAAGGCAGCATGTTAGTGATCAATGATGAGCAGGCTGGGCAGGCATGGGTTAAATGGGCTCGCGGCCAGTGCAGCGTTAGCCTGAAAAACACCGAGAGTCAGGAGGCAATATGTCGGTAGATAAGCTGTTTTCTCTGGCCACGATACTGTCGGCATTCGTTTGTACTTTGGCTTATGCAGACTGCGTACGCGATGAGAGTGTACCAACGATTGATCTGGATATGCATATTGGCCGGGTAATAGTGCAACCCAATGCTCCGGTTGGCAGTGTTCTGGCCTATCGTGAATGGAGTCTGAGCAGAAGTGCGACAATGTATAATTGTACGGGGCCGAATCTTTTTGCTTCAAAAGTAATTGGCCATGGTATGCAGGAACTTAGCGACCATGTTCATTCTACCAATGTTCCGGGCATAGGCTTGCGTTTTAAGCGTAGGACGGAAACCGGATACGTACTGACTTATCCAGGCGTTCGGATGGTCACAAATCAGCGATACAGTTACCCAGTCTTTCTTGAAGCGACTACGTTTATACTCGAAGTAATAAAAACGGAGCCCATCACCGGCAGTGGCCGCGTTGCAAGCGGCCCTTATACCAGCTATGGCTACATTGGGAGTGACAACCCACAGTTAACCACATCTCTCAGTGCTGATGCCTTGACGATTGTCTCACCCTCGTGTCTTGTGAGCGGTGGCAATAACCAAAGCGTTGATATTGGTACTATCCATCGGAACCAGCTCAGTGGAAAGGGGAGCTTTGCTGGAGGACGTAATTTTGAGCTCAAGTTAAAGTGCAGCGGCGGGGTCAGCTTGTCAGGGTTTGCAGATATCAAGATGACTTTCGATGGCACGCTTGCCACCGGAACCGCTGCTGCGGAGGGGGTGCTGATTAACGAGAATACGGGTAGTCAGTCGGCTCAGGGAGTAGGGGTTCAGGTATTAAACGAAGATCAGACCCCTTTGGAAATGGGGAAACCTCAATTGATAGGAACATTAAATGACAATGAAATACACCACATCACCTTGAAATACTTTGCCCGTTTTTACCAATACCTGGATAGCATAAGCACCGGAGAGGTTCGATCACATCTTATTTTTAATATTGATTATGAATGAAACTTCAAACGCCGTTATCTCTATGCTGGATAGAGTTAACAGAAAATTTAAGATGCTCGACATACCGAAAATCGAATTGTTTAGAGTGTAGGCTAAAATATTTTAATAATGGTTATTATAAAAAAGAGATAATATGACCTACTTTAACCAAGAGCAAAATCATCAGCTTAATACTGTACGGGTTGCGCTACGTGCATTATGCCTTCGCGAATGTGAGCAAGGAGTATTACCTCCACAAATACGCTGGCCCAGCACCCGTGATGTTGCCAAATGTTGCGATATCTCAATCTACATTGCGCGTTATTATTTAATAAAGTTGGTAGAAAGAAAAAAGGCTTATGTGGCCCCGTGCTCGGTTAAAAACAGTTTGCGCTGGTGTAGCACCGAATTCATCGTCTCGGTAGAAGAACACAGTCTTCCACCGCAAGAATAATAGGCAAATACGCTTATTGATTATGAAGTACGTAAAAGATATTGAGTTAACAGTTTAGTAGTATTAATAAAAGGGTCTAATACGACTAATAGAGGCAGTGGTTAGATCAACAGCCTTGCGAACTCAGATCGCCCCAAAAATCGTCCTCAGTGTTACCGGGTTTGATGACAATTTCCTGGGGCCGCTGCGCCCGTTGTTATTAACACCATTCCCCTATCATTGGTAAGAAAACGTGATGGTCGTTCTCGCCTTCACAACGCCTGCAACCATGTTTGTGTCTGTCTGAACATATCTTGCCCTTAAAGGGAGGGTAAAAGCATCGTTACCCGTGTTGTTGGCAGTGCCGATATACCATTGGTTCAGATTTCCTGCGGCAGAAGAGTCAGGGCCAAAGGAGATAGGTAAATTATTTCTGAGTATCTGGATCCCCACGCCAGACGCGGTGGTGTTCTCTCCCAAGGTGAGGACATTCCCTGTATTGGCCGGGTTGTTGGCATCCGTCACGGTGGCATACAGATTGACCCCAGCTTCACAGTTGGTCGTCACGGTAAAATTCTGCCCAACGCTTGGCGATGTTCCTACCCCTGAGAACTGGTTCTTACTGACCGGTGGCAATATGACATCTTGCACCGAAGCGCTGCTCAACTGGCAAGTTCTGGCCCTAATGGTCAGTGTTGTAGGGTTTAGCGTCAGCAAACTGCTCCCAATCCCCATCCCGTCTGAGCCGTTTATTCTCGCTAAAGAACCATAAGCAATATTGTAAACCCCCGCCCTTAGCTGCCCGACAACAATCAGCTTAGCCCGAGCATCAATCCCCACCCCAAAAGAGTCACCATTGAAGACCTCAGTTATCGGCTGCCGTAGCGGCTTGTAGATCGAGGTGTTTGTTGGCTTCAAGCCAATAATGATACCAATGCCGGGGACGCTAGTGCTAAATATCGGATAAGTCACGCCATTCTCAGTATAGGTAATACCTGGAACAACATTTGAGAGTGACGGCGTCGTAATGATCCTGAGTACGCGGCAGCCTGAGAAATAGTTTGGGGTGCTTATTTCCGCCCCCCAGTTACTTCCTATAGGCTGACCGATGGTGGGGCCGTCTGCCGGGCCGTCAAAGGTCAGGGGGGGCATAGTAATAGAGATATCCGGTACGGGGGCGCAGGCCGCTTTTGCCTCAGATACCGCAACTGCAGCTAACGTCAATGAACCTAGTAATAACGCTGCGAGTTTGGTGATTGGTTTATTATTTATCATCGTTTGAGTGTCCATTTAACGTCTTACACTTTACTTGCTTATAACTTTAATGAAGCCTTCTGCTCAACGGCGGCACCGTAATCGTTAACCCAACTGTAGGTGAGGTCGGCTTGTCCCACTGGCAGCGTACCCGGCCCTTTTAACGTAACGTCCTGCGTGCTGAACGGGGCAAGGGTGTATCCCCCGTCGGTTTTGATGCTGGTATTGCCACTCTTCAGGCTCACCGATGCCAGCGAAACATAAAATGGGCTGTTATTACGCACCTGCAAGACGGTGCCGTCCTTGCTTGACGTACCTCGTGACCAAGTGAGCGACTCAGCCGCTTTCACCGGGTTATCTGCCAGCCCCTCTGGGCGATAAAACAGTTTGATGCGCGAGCGGTAAGCCACCTGCATCACGTTGGCATCGGCATCCTTAGGTAACGGTGGCACGTCGAGCAGGTTAAACCAGAACAGGGACTCGCGATCTTTAGGCAGCGATTCGCCGGTAAACACCACGCGAAATGCCTGTCCTTTGCCTGGCTCGATACGCACCAGCGGTGGCGTCACCAGGAACGGCGCATTGGCATTGTCTGCTCTGGTGTTAGGATCTCCGCGATCGACCCACACCTGAGCCAGCGAAGGATCTTTACCCATATTGGTGGTTTTGACCGTAATCTCCCGCTCTTTGGCAGGATAGACCAATCGGGTGCCAGAAATAACAATATTGGCTTGCACTTGAGAGACCCAACTGCACAACACAAGAGAGAGAAGGGCAATAATCCGCGTTTTGTTCATGATTGATATCGTCCAAAAAAGGTGATGTTAAGTAGACTGCTACCTGTTTATGGCCTATGCCGTCGGGCTATTTCACTTTTGATGGGCCAGGGCAGTACACAAAATCTTCATGTATTGCCCCGGCTGTTATTCAAATAATAGCTGCGATTGGTCAACAAACGGGTCCAGATAGGTTTCAATCGTTCGAATGCCTGGATGGGCAGACTTACTGCAACACACACTGCGTGGCAACTTTCTGGTAGTTCTGCGAGTCTGCGGGCTCAGCAGGCAGGCGATACTGCACTGAACAGCTTTGCCCAGTCCCTTGGCCCCATTTCACCACTAACCGCCCCTGCGGGGCCAAGCCACGAGCAAATATCAGGTCACCCTGGCCAACCATAGCCAGGTACTGCCCTTTGTCATCCAGCACCTCGGCACCCACTGGGATCGGTTTACCATCTGTGCGGCTGGCCTGAAGCATGACTGCTGCACCGGTATCCGTTTCATATTTCAGCATGGTGATGGCACCATAGCTGGGGGCGACCTGCTGCGAACTGCCGAGGATCTCAACGTTCTGCGCCGTGCCCTTAGGGTCGAGGGCAATTTCATTCTGGCGGTAAGGCATCAGCCCAGAGACCACCCCATAGCCATTCTTTTGAATGGCTGCGCCAACGTTGTTACTGATGGTCGCACCTTCCGCTCCCTTGGCTTCAACAACCGCCATGGTTTCCCCCTGATATTGTGTCAGATTGACGCCACCTGGATGTGCCACCACGCTGCCGCTCAGCCCCAGGTTCAACTGCCGGTTACTGTTACCACTGCTGGCACCGGCGCTCATCACCGTATAAGGTGAGCTGAATTGTACGTTGCCCCCAACGGTATTAGCGCCGTGGCTATCAGCGCGTGAAGTACTGCCATAGACGTTGTAACTCAACTGGTTATGCTCGCCGGCGGTGCCGCTCAACGTGGTCTGCGCAGTCGTACTGTTTTTGTCACTGCGGTTCAGCGACGTGGTTAGCATCGGTGCCCGTGACTGGCTGCCAAGCGGAATACTGACGCTGGCCAGATATTGCGTATCTGACTGGCCTTTCGAACCCAGCGTGCGGCTGACGCCGACGTTAAAGCTGCCCCAACGGTAATTGTTGCCGTAGCCTGCCTGGAATGTGGTGCTGGTACCACCGCCATTGTGCCAGTAGTTTTGTGCCGACCCGTTGAAGAACAGGTTGCCATAACCCTTGCCTAACGGCTGGTTAACGTTCAACTGGTAGCGGTTGCGTGGACGAGCAGATTCGACACGTTCACCGCTGATACCAAACGCACTCCCATCGTCGCTGAACGTCGGAGTTTTGGTACTGTGCGCCTGGGCGAAGTCGCCAAAGCTCAGGTAACCGTCACTGGAGAAACGGTAAGCCGCCAGGGTCAAGTTGGTGTTTGTCTCCGGCAGTAATTTGCTATAGGTAGCGCGATAGCTATGCCCAATCATATATTCATCTATCCCGCTGGCATTAGCTTTCAGGTCAGTAGCGCGTGATTGAGTCACGTCCATTGCCAATGCCCCCAACGGGGTATTAAATGCCAACCCGCCCTGAAAAGCCTGATACTGCTCGGCAATAATCGCGCCTGTGTAGACACTCGCCAGATTGTTCAACCCTTGTTGCCAGGTACCCAACAGGAAGTTGGGGGCATTATCAAGAGTGCTGTCGCGATAGCGCCCCGCAGAAACATTGAAGCGAGAAACGCCGGGCCGCAGCAACTGCGGAACAGAGGCATAGCTTTCCGTAAAGCTGCGCGTTTGGCCGTCGGCTTCGGTTATGGTCACCATCAGATCGCCCGAAAAACCGGTGCTATGGAGATCGTCGATAGCAAACGGGCCTGGGGGCACGCTGGTTTCATATATCACGTTATTACCCTGACGCACGGTGACCTTGGCATTAGAGTTAGCTATGCCGCGGATCACCGGTGCAAAACCGTTTTCTGTATCTGGGTTCATGCCTGCATCGCTGGTCAACTGCACCCCGGTGAACGGCACGCTGTCAAACTGATTGCCGGGGGTAAAATATTGCCCCACGGAAAGGTTTGCTCTGAGCGGTGCGATCGAGCGTTGTGCATAGGTACTGATGGAGTGATAGTTGCTGCCACCGTTGCTGCTGCCGGTATAGCTGCTGTTGTGGCGCAGGCGCCATGCTCCCAGGTTCACGCCGCTGTTAAAACCACCAAAGTACTGAGTTATATTGTTGTTATCCCGAGTATTGGTGTGAAAAGCGTTAAGGTTATAACCGACAAAGCCAGCGGTAACGCCGTGATTCCAGAGTTCGGGCGCAACCACGCCACGGCGTGAACCGATAAATGCCTGAGGCAGGGTAATGTCCAGAACCAGTTCACCAGTATTAGCGCTGAGCTGAAAACCGGGAATGAACTTTTCAACGTCGAAGCACGCCTCAGTTTTCAATGCTTTTTGCGCCTGTGCGGCTTCTGGAAGTTTGCCAGCATCAAGCCCCCATTCCAGCACCTGCTCTGGAGTGAAGCAATAAGAGGCGTTCACCGCAGGAACGGTATGAGCCACGGCGATCTCCTGACGTCCCACCCACAGTTCGTTGATGTACACATCGAAACGATAGTTGCCGGGCGGTAGAGAGTTGCCGTTGCTGAAACGTGAGAGATCGGCGGCCTGGCCGCTAAGGCCGCGGATAAAACCAGCGTCGAACTGTGCAACCTGCGGAGAAGCCGAGCTTGTGGCATATGCAGCGCTACTCACCGCCATCGCCAACAGGCTCGTCATAAAAGTGCGACGTGTCTGACGAGGAGTGAGTACATTTTTGAAGCCTGCAAACATAGGTGATTCTCCGAATGAAACATAGATAACGTGGTAACAGAAAATGGGAGGGGGGTACCGGAGACCGGCCCCCCTCAAGGGGGATTAGTTGTAGCTCATAGAGAATTCAACGTGTGAACTGACCTGGCCTGCAGAGGCGTTACCGTCCTTAGAGAAGTACTGCACGTAGAACTGCAAATCACCCGCTGAGTTGGTGATTGGAGTACTGACGGTGTCAACTGCCAGGTTGATAGGTGTGGCAGTTTTGTCCAGCAACTGCACTTCTACGTTGCTTGCTGCGTTGGTTGTTGCCAGGTTTTTCATGTTGCCATCAGCACTGATATTCGGGCCGTTTTCGAATGTGGCCGTTGCGCCAGAGGTGCCGACAGAACAGTTTGACAGCTCGAAGTTGACTGGAACGCGGCCAGACCAGGCACCTGGATTGGTCAGTGATGACTTGGACAGGGTAGGCAGAGTCACGTTCTGAACCGCTGGGCTGCTCCCGCCGTTGATCAGGCAGGTGCTTTCGGTCAGTTCACCAGTGATATTGATCTGGGCATCGTAGGCAAAGGCGCTGGTGGAGAGAGCTGCCAGGATCACGGTGGCCAGAGTAGTTTTAATAGATAATGCTTTCATGTTGATATTTCCTATTTATTGACTTGATATAAATGAATGCAGCAATTTATTTACTGCATGTTTTGTTAAAAAATATTTAATTTCCGCTAGGTTCCAAATAGCTCGAAATTGTTCGTGCTTTATTACCCTTAGCTACGCAAAGCCTACTTCGGAGTAATAAGAGCCACTAAAATCAGTTAAATACCGATTTCTTATTACCTTTTAAAGCCATTCGGATACTGTCTCCGATAAGTAGGGGCAGTAAATAAACTATTTCTTGTTGTCATTACGAGAACGACTCTTCATTCCTCCCGTTCAACATGGGAATATTCTTGCATTAAGAGACAGAAGACGAAATCAGCAATACCTTATTCTACTGTCGCTCTGTTCCCACAGCTGTAGGAATCATAGCCAGTAAGATAAGCGGTACAGTGCTGATAGCGTTATACAGTACCGACCGGGTACGGTAGGCAATGGAAACGGAATCTGCTCCAGTAGGTTTGCCACTCTTATTGGCATCTATAGAAAAATAATTCGAGTTGTTTATAGGCGGCAAGCGAGTGAGTTCCTATTAACATAGCCTACTACATGACCGGGTGAGCGAATACGGCAAGCCTCCTAACAACTTGAAACATGAAAGGGATATTGTATCCTTCGCCTGGGGATAGGTTCAGATATAAAATACTGTTGCCAATACACAAACTGTCGACTCCATGTCTACGTTGCTATTTGAAGATAGTTAATTAAACGATGTGAGCTTTTGTTGGCTCAAAAAAACGCCACTATATGATAGTGATAGATTTATCCATGTTTATTAAACTTATAAGGAGGTTAAAAGCATAGCTTTATTCATTGGTAGTCCATTACATTATCCTCATTTGAATGAAGGTGATTGTTGCAAAGAAAATTGTTGTTGAAAAGTTATTTTAATGAGAAATTGAATTTCACCATAAAAATCTCAATTGCTAATGAGGGATTAATTTATTTTCTGTAACTTCGTCATTTAATTCATTTTTTAGTGTTTTATGCTAACAAATAACTTTATTTTTTGTTTTTAACACTTGGAATGGGATTTTTATAATATATTTATCCACAGGGGAAGGTAAAACCATCATGGAAAGTTGCTCTCGGTAGCGTCTCATTCTGTTATGCCTGAACTCCTATTATTCCTTGTATTACAATACCGTAGCGTGATGTTTGACTTACTTATAGTATTATAGGTGATTTTGTAAATTCTATCATTCGATTGAGTAATGATCATAGATTAAAAGTCCTACTAAAAAATCCTATTAATGAGTCTAATCAATAGGATATTGTTCTTGTTATTATTTAAAATTAAATTGCAAATTTCCTTAAGAATAATCTATCACGTAAAGAAGTCGAAAGATTTTCTCTTCGATAGCTGAGAGGGAAAAATAGAATTGGTTGCAAGATAGGCAGCAATAGCCGCAGCGTGGTTAAAAACCCCAGCGAAAGGCGGCTGAACTTTGGATTTGACCGGGGTTGTTTAGCATGCAGTTGAGCAGCTTGATATAAAAATTGTATTCCGTAGATGGGCCACCGTAGCCACCGTGGCCCGCGTCACAAAGATTACTTGCTTTTGCTCTCTTCCTGCTCGTTGCTGAAGAAGGTATCAAGATTAAGGTCACGATTTATCGTCTCACCATTTAAAGAACGTACCAACAATTCACTGCCTAGTAACTGGAGTGAAAGCACTGCATCAGGTTTTACCCGTTTTATCTTGCTCATATTCTGGCTTTCATTAACCAAAGTGATGGTTTTTGTTTCTGTCCCACCCACCTCTTTGGCAGCCAAGATAATAAATGCGTTGACTGCATCGCTTTCGGTCAAGGCAACGATATATTTTGCCTTTTCAGCGCCAGCCGAAGTTAACGTTGTAACGGAAGAGGGGTCTCCTTCAACCACATCGGCGTGTTCTGGGAAAAGTTGTTTATTCCCCGGTTCGCAAACTATGGTGACTTTGCCCCCGCTTTCAGTCAGCCCTTTATAAACGTTTTGCGCCAGTGAAGAGATACCGATAATAATGTAGTGATTTCTGCGTATCATGTGTGAAAATCGCCCTTTCATAATGTGCTGAAGATTTTGACTGATTAGCGAGCCAGCAATAGATGCTACTGAGGCAGCAAAGATCGTAATACCAAAGATAATCACCGTCAGCGTAAACATTCGCGCTAACGTGGTATGTGGAGTAATATCGCCGAAGCCGACGGTAGACATGCAGACAATGGCGAAATAAAACGCCGTGGGCAGATCGGTTATCTTGGGGGTGAACTGCTCACCAAGATACAATGTTCCCAGCATGCTATAGACGATCAACGAAGCCATACTGGCAAGAGCAAAAAAGCTGGTGCTACCCAGGCTGTGGTGATTGAAACGGCGCCAGAAGATCACCAGGCCGACGATAGTGAGCAGCGAATACCACACCAATGCCGTGACTTGTTTGAAGATAAAGATCTCGACGATGACGATACAACCAAACAAGATCAACGAGAAAAACCAAGCAAGACGTGCCTTCAAAAGCAGGATGATCGCCATAAAGATCAGCACTACGCCAATCATAAGGCGGGGAATATCCATGGTATCGAGGAATCCCATGGTGTCATGCCAAGAGTGGGTGCTATTCAACAACTCATGAGAATGCTGCAACAGCTGCCAGAAAATCGGGCTAAGTATCAAATACCCGTTATGTGCAACCATTAACGCCAAAACGAACGTTACAGGTATGAAGCGTTTTATCTTTTTCAGGACGCTAATTAAACTCACCTACTTCCCCCACTATACCGAAAATAAAAGACGCGATGCTTTTTTGAACAGCCTTCGTGTTGGCTGCGAGAGATGATGCCCTGACTTGGGCCGAGTAGCAGAGCCAACATCCAAGCAACTTTAAGTATGGCGCATATACCTAATCAAAAAAACGCCACTGTGGATAACAAGCACACCTCTGCTTCATTGTAGATTCAACCTGTCTTAAACGCATGAGTTTATTATACAGGTAAACCAAGATAGCAAATGTGAAATAAATTTATAAGCGAGAGGCTTCTTTGATTAGTTTTAGCGCTATATTTCCCACTTTATTAACATTAAGCATTAAATGTTCATATTACCTTTCCTACTCAATGTCGTTATAAAACCAGGTACGATGAGAGGTGATGAGAAGCGAGATGAGGGCAATAGAAACCAAGCGCTGGTTAAAAATGATTCGAGTGACAGGGGAAAAGCACAATGGTTTTTTGAACGCAACCGGTGCTTGCCCCAAAATGGTAAGGCCCAGACTTGGGCCAAGTCACGAAGTAAGGGAGTGAAAAACTCGCCGCAGAACGATTCGAACTACGCATACGCTGGGCCCAAGGCTAAGCCCCTGCTAGGTTAGTAAGTGAGAGTTTTGTGACTTTAAAAACAGCAGAAATTAGATTGCTTAGCCGTAGAGCGAACTGCTTAGCGCGATTTACCAGCGTGTTTTCATGCTTATAGTATAGATTCATACATAAAAGCATCATCCTCTTTTCTACTTCTCTCGTTCGAAAACATCTTGCTATAGAGTGAAATACGATTATCGATCTTCAGTTTGAGCATGATATTTCTACGATGGGCATAAAATGTTTTCATTTTCACCCCTAACTTTTCAAGGATATCAGGAACAGCCATCCCTTCCTGCATACAGCTCAAAATCTCGCACTCCCGACTTGAAAGATGGTGCTTAACGCGATATTTATATCTAGAATCATTCACAATGATGAGTGATAGAATCTCACTTGGCTTACTCCCTTTGTCTATAAAAGAGATATCCCCCATATCTTTCAAGTAGTAATAGTCAAAGTCATTGGAGATAAACGCAATGACACGCTTATTCTCATCAGGGTTGAAGTTGATCTCGTTATAGTTACTATAATCTATATCAACAATATAGTAATACTCATCAATCAACTCAGGCGTTAATAGTGCACAGACACCTACAATAAAAAAGTAGTTGTCCGAGAAAACAGATTTTGACAAGTGCATAAGATTCCCTATATCGGCACCTCTTCTTGGTCAATAGATTTCATTACCGTCCATATTTTCTTAATTCAAATCTACATCAAATAAAAAATCATGGCATCACAAAATTTAAGCTATTTATTTAACATTTTAAAAATAAACTTTTATCCTGAATAATTTCTTCTTTGTAATAAGAAAGATTAATTTACTGACAAATTAAAAAATATAAATTCAAAAAATCACATAAAAACAGCATAAAAATCAAATTGAATAATGAGTTTCAACTCAAATTAATGCACAGTTTTAATGGTCTCTATTTGCCAAATAATCATAATTAAGACCTTTCTTAGTAAAAATTCCAATTGCAAAATCAGCTTTCGCTGTCATTCAATTGATTCACATTCTTTCATTAATGGCAATAAGAGGAAATCGGCTATGCCTGATATTTGTGTCGTCTGCATCCTACAGGTATGGGAATATTGGCAACATGCATATCGCCTTTCAAGATAAAGCAAAATTGGCAATGTTATTCAGCATGTTCGGGCTCGATAACTGTGCATAAAATAGATATGCCCAGCGCACAGTTTTGCTGGTATGTGAGTGTAGTTATTTAATGTAGAGCGATGTTTCAGGGAAGGGGATAAGTGACACGGCCTCCCCTGCAGTGCGTGTTTCGGCTGCAGGCTTTGTCTCAACTCCTGTCAACTTCCTTGATGCAGCGAATAGATTAAGCCTTTTCAAGGCCCAGACTGCTACAAGGATCCAGCGTAATCATTGAGTGTGTTCAGCCCCAATAATCTGGCTGACGTTGTGATCAGTTGAACGCGGGTGTTTTACCCTTCAGACGCCAAAGGGGCAGCATCAAAGTCAGCCATGGCGCCGGGCCGTAGTGCTGCGTAGGATTGATAGTGGCGCCAGCAGTGTTAAACCTGCGGCGATGAGCATGTGTGGGGGGATGAAAAAGTGAAATCCCGTTTAATCTCTGTAACGGCGTTAACCCGCATTAATATCCCACGTTGGCCAGCACTTATCTCATGGAAAGTCATGCAGTTAAGCGCCTTAATGAACACTCATGAGTGTGTTTCCCCGAGAGTTTTTCCTTAGGAAAAATCCTTAATCTCAGCTTTATCTGAAGGAAATGTTTCTGGCAATCATGCTTAAACCATTACCAATTAAGATTATAATTCCTTAAATTTCGAATTAATATATTAATTTAAGAATTAAAATTCAAAAAAACGCAAATTTGTAGTTAATGATTACTTTGCGTTGGGGTTTGATTAAGATTTTTCCCGCTAGAAAGACCGGTACCGATTTTATGGAACAGGCAAATCGATATTGGCCCTTTGCACTATCCCGCTAGCAGCTGGCTTTCCAGAGTAAGTCGGGGTGACAAAGCACACCATATTTAAATGGATTCAGACAAATCTACATATTAAGGACGTTTTATCATGAAAAAAATGACACTTGCTCTGGCGATCGTTTCCGCATTCGCCGTCGTGGGTACCGCTCAGGCGGCAGATGTGACTGCACAGGCGCTGGCTACCTGGTCTGCAACCGCCAAAAAAGACACTACGAGCAAGCTGGTCGTTACGCCACTGGGCAGCCTGTCTTTCCAATACGCTGAAGGCATTAAAGGTTTCAACAGCCAAAAAGGCCTGTTTGACGTAACTATCGAAGGCGACACCAGTGCCACTGAGTTCAAATTGACCTCTAAACTGGTTTCTAACACCCTGACTCAATTGGATACTTCTGGTTCTACTCTGGATGTGGGTGTTAGCTTCAACGGCGATGCTGTAGTGAAAACTGGCGAAACTACCATGATTGACACTTCTGCCGGCATCTTGGGTGGTAACCTGAGCGCACTGCAAAACGCTTACAACCAAGCTGGCCGTGCTAGCGCACAAGACCAGTTCACTTTCAACATCATTGGTGCCACTTCTGATGGTACGACTCAAGTGACTGATTTCTCTTCACTGCCAGAAGGTATCTGGAGCGGTGATGTGAGCGTTGAGTTCAACGCAACCTGGACCATCTAATCGCCTCGTTGAGTCACATGTATTAAGCAGGGGGGCAACCTCCTGTTTTTTTGCTCGTTTAAGATTTTTGGAAAATCGTTATGAATCGGTTCTATTTTTCTATTCCGCTGCTGATCTCTTTATGCCATAGCGCATGGGCACTGGACGTCGGGGCTATTAGCGCATTTATGCACAGTGACAGTGCGATCTTAAGTAAAGAAATTAAAAATACGACGGATAATGGCCGCCTGGTGAATATAAAAATAGAACGGATTTCTAATCCGTCGGAGTCAGGCGCCATTATTCCGATGGAAACAAAAGATGAAATGTTACTTTCGCCAGCCAGCTTAATGATGCCAGCCAATGCCAGCGATGTGATCCGTTTTTATTATAAAGGGCCTGAAGATAATAAAGAACGTTTCTACCGGATCACCTGGCTTGATCAGGCTTTATCTGATGTAGGGCAGAATACGGCTAAACGTAATGCCGTGGCCACAACTTCGGCACGTATTGGCACTATTTTGGTTGTGACACCACGCAAAGCCCAATTTAACCATCAGTTTGCTAATGGCACCATCACCAATACCGGTAATGCCACATTCAAAATGGTGGCTTACGGTGCCTGTAAAGACAAGAAAAATAGCAGTAGCTGTAAAGAAAATTATTTTGTTATGCCTGGAAGAGAACGGGCTCTTGCCAAAGTTGATATTAACGATAAGAAAAGCCACGTTGCACTTTGGTATGGCGAGCAATTTGTTCAAGTGAAATAAAGCCACCGGGTTGGACGTTCGCCCTGTGAACCCTGCCAGCTGCTAAAGCTACTTGGGGATAGACACAGTTCAAGGAGTTTTAAGTGAAGCCAAGCCAGGATGGTTTGTTATTAAGAACATTGATTACCGCCGGAGTATTTGTCACCCCCATCGCCATTCTTCCCGGACAATCCGCGTTTGCAGCCGGGTTGAACCAAATTGATGGCGTTCTGATCCCTCAGGCTTTTCGGGCAGCATTGAGTGAAGGGATGAATATCCCGATCCTGTTGCATTTTGAGAAAAACAATACGGCAAAAGATGACCAGCGCATTGGGCATGCGGTGTTAGTACTGGACGATAACCAACTGAAGATCCGCCAGATTATTTTAGAGGATAATGAAGGTGGCGCACAGTTGACGGAAGCGACGATCAAGAAGCTCAATGCGTTGGATAATGTCGCATTTGACGACAAGCAACGCGTTGTGTTGGCAGACGATGCCTGGCTGGCATTGAGTTTCCGTCAGTTGCACCTGCAACTGGTGGTCAACGAATCTGCCATCGGTACGGTATTTCGTGAGCGCGCCAGCGATATTGGCGCATCAAGCGTGGACGCACTCAGCAGCTCGTTAAACTACAATCTGGGAATTTACGATAATCGTAGCAAGACCCGTGAAGGTTTTACTTCCAGCTATCTCTCGCTTAACAGCGTGACAGCCCTGCGTGAGCACCATGTTGATGTGAACGGCTCCGTTTATGGTATCGGCACCAGCAATCAGAGCAGCACGCTCTATAAAGTGATGTATGAACGTGACTTTGCGGGCCGACGCTTTGCCGCAGGTATGCTGGACAGTTGGAATTTACAATCGCTTGGCCCTGTCACCACCATCAACTCAAGCAAAATCTATGGTATGTCCTATGGCAACCGTGCCAGCTCAACCGTAATGGATAATACCCAATCGCTGACCCCGATCGTTGCCTTTTTCCCTGCGGCGGGTGAGGTTCACCTGTCACGAGACGGGCGTTTGCTGAGTGTGCAGAACTTTGCCATGGGCAATCATGAAGTGGATACCGGTACGCTCCCTTATGGTATTTACGACGTGCAGGTAGAAGTGGTGGTTAATGGTCAGGTGATCAACAGGCGTAATCAACGGGTTAACAAGCTCTATAGTCCATTACATGCCGCTGGAGCCCCCGTATCCTGGCAATATTGGGGGGGGCTGGTGCGGATGAATGAGTGGCGTGGCGACAATGAGCGTACCCGTGCTGCGAAAGAGGCTTATCTTGCCGGGGCCTCTGCTGCGGGTAATTTGCAGATGTTGAACTGGGCGCTCTCCGGTTATTCACTGGAGAGCAATCAGGTTGGGGAAGGGCGCGTCAGTCTACCGGTCACCGAAAAGGTTCAACTTGGCGCGCAAGCCATGGTGGCGTCTGATAATTCATGGAGCATCATCAATACCGTTAGCGCCACTCTACCTGGCGGCTTCAGTACGCTATGGGCAAACGAAGAAAAGACCATGATTGGCAACAAACTGCGCCAGAATGATGCCCATAACCGGGCGATTGGCGGTTCGTTGAATTTGGGAGCCTTCACCCCGCGGCTTGGTACGCTGAGCGTGAGTTACAACGATGACAGGAAAAACAACAGCCATTACTACAATGTCGACTATACGCAAAACCTGTTTACCGGCCGCTATGGCACATTGAGCCTGCGTGTTGGGGTTCAGCATTATAACTACAACAGTGACAGCTCCGGGGGAAATACCGGCAAGTATGTCGCACTCGATTTCTCATTGCCGCTGGGTAACTGGTTTAGCACCGGGATATCTAACCAGAATGGTTATACCACTGCCAATTTTGCCGCCCGCAAAGAGCTTGCTAAAGGGCCGATCCGCACCGTGGGGGCCAACGTTTCGCGCGCTATCTCAGGGGATACCAACGGCGATAATCGCTTCAACGGTGGGGCTTATGCGCGCTTTGATACCAAATATTCTGTGGGTACGCTCAACGTCAGCAGTTCTGCCGACGGCTTTGTCAACACCAGCCTGACGGCCAATGGCAGCATGGGCTGGCAAGGCCGTAACATTGCGGCGAGCGGGCAAAACGAGGGCAACGCCGGGGTTATCATCAATACCGGCCTGGAGAACGAAGGGATGCTGACCGCGCGCGTGGATGGGCGGCTCGTCAAGCTGACCGGCAAGAAAAACTATCTGCCGTTATCACCTTATGGTCGGTATGTTGTTGAATTAATGAATAATAAAAACTCAGTAGAAAGTTTCGATATTGTCACTAAACGCAAAACCAACGTGACGCTGTATCCCGGCAACGTGGCGGTGATTGAGCCGCAAATCAAACAAATGGTGACGGTATTTGGCCGCATCAAGGCGGAAGATGGAACGCTACTGGCTAACGCTGATATTAAAAACCACATCGGCCGCACTCGCACGGATGAAAAAGGTGAGTTTGTGATGGATGTGGATAAAAAATTCCCGGTGATCGACTTTACCCACAGTCAGGGCCAAACCTGCGAGGTGGAGCTGGATCTGCTCAAGGCACAAGGTGCCGTTTGGGTTGGCGACGTGGTTTGCCGCGGGCTGAGAACCTATGCCGGCAATGGGCAAGCAGGAGAGCGCAATGAAGGTTAAAAAAATAGCATGCTTGGTGTTATCACTTAGCGTACTGATGGCTGCTGTGCCAGCGCTGGCCGTCACCCCAACCAATCTCGCGGATGCGGCAGCGGTAAAGTTTGTCTTTGTTGAGAACAACGCCGACGATAACTTCTTCGTGACGCCTGCCGGAGGGCTTGACCCGCGTATCACAGGGGCGAATAAATGGACTGGTCTGAAATATGGCGGTTCGGGTACGATTTACCAGCAAAGCCTGGGCTACGTCGACAACGGTTACAACACGGGGTTGGTGGCCAACTACCGTTTTGATATGTGGCTGGAAAATGCCCCGGTCAAAAACCCGTTCCTGGGCCTGCGCTGTATTAACTGGTATGCCGGTTGCAACATGGATACCAGCCTGATCCTGCCAGAAACCACCGATGAGAAAGGGTTTTACGGGGTTGTTGTCACCAGCGGTGGGCAGAAATGGATGCATGGCATGATGTCGCCAAGTTTCTACCAATACCTCAAGCAGATGGGGACTGGGGACACATTCAGCATGCAGATTAATGGCTGCCAAACCGCCGCTGCCTACAGTGCCAGCAGCGGAGGACGTTGCCAAAACCAGACGTCGGGAACCTGGTATCGGCGCACTGTCACCCACAATAAGGCGGCTCACCTGCGTTTTATCAACACCAACGCGGTCTCTGAGGTATTCGTTAACAGTGATGGTATACCGATCATTGGGGAAGGGAATGCGGATTGTAAGATGCAAACCATTGGTGCCCGCAGCGGCATCATGTGCAAGATGGTGAGCTATGATCTGCAAACGGATGGCAGTGTCAGCAATACTTCGATTCACGTCTTCCCTTCAATCAACCATGCGGGGCTGGCCGCCGCCGCCAACGCGGCCGATTTGCAGTTCAGCTTGAACGGCAATACCTGGAAAACCACCTCGGGTACGGCCAACTATTATACTTTTAATGAATTGAAGAGCAGTAACGCGATTTACGTCTTCTTTTCCAGTAACTTATTCAAACAAATGGTGAATTTGGGGATCACGGATGGTGGAACCTATGATCTGGTTAACTTCCGTTTTCAAAATACCACTTCACCGGAGTCCGGTTGGTATGAGTTTTCGACATCCAACCAGTTGATCATTAAACCGCGTGACTTCAGCATCAGTATTATTTCTGAAGATTTCAGTAACAATCCCCATCGCGAAGGCTATGTGGGGGCGTCGGCGGCGCCGTTGGAGTTTGGCTATATCGTGACAACCAGTGGCAAGACCAGTGCCGACACGGTCAAGGTCAGGGTAACAGGCCCAACGCAGTCACTGTTGGGGCGCAGTTACTGTATTTTCTCCTCGGAAGATACGGCGACACGAGTCCCTTTCCCGGCGAACCTCAGCATTACGACCAGTACGGGCACGGAACAGTCGTTTGATGCCGGGTGTGACGGCCAGGCGCACGATATTACCCATGCTTTATGGAGTAGCACACCGTGGAATGATATCTCTGGCAATGTTGGGGTAATGAATAAAACCAAGGTTAAATTTACTATCCCGATGAATAACCCGATCTCGCAAAAAACCGTTGAGGGTAACGGCTGGTATGGGGATGTCAGTGCCGCAGGTGAGATCCACGTTGAGGCGACCTGGCGCAATATCAATTAAGGGGATAACGTGAAAACTCTGCTGCTTTGGCTCCTGTTCCTCCCGGTCAGCGTTGGCGCGATCAATGTAGGCCCGATGACCTTTGCCATGAATCAGGATGAGGCATTTGTGGCAAAACGGGTGCTGAACAATAACAGCAGCGCCCGCATTTATCAGGTATCCATTCGTGCCATTGATAAGCCAGGGCCGCAGGAAACACCTAGCCGGCCGGCGGATGGGGAACTGCTGTTTGCCCCCAAACAACTGACCCTGCAAGCCGGGCAAGGGGAGTATTACAAGTTTTATTATCATGGGCCGAAAGATAATAAAGAACGTTATTACCGCGTGGCATTTCGTGAAGTGCCCACCAACACCCTAGATGCCGCCAAACAAGACAAAACCGGTGTCAATTTGGAGCCGATCGTGGTGATGGATACCATCTTGGTCGTTAGGCCGCGCGACACCCAGTTTGCTTATCAACTCGACAAACAACGCGGCACGATTAAAAACACGGGTAATACCTTCTTCAAATTTCTGTTGAAGCCGGGCTGCAACAGTAGTGATGAAGATGGAACCACCGAATATTTGCGCCCAGGTGATACCTTGACTCATCCAGGTATCAAGCTGAAAGGGCAGAAGTTCATCATCTATAAAGACACCTTTATTAACCTGGATAAGAGCTGCAACGAATAAATGACAACCAAAGGGGGCTCATCATAAAGTAAGCGTCTTCCACTAAAACCCGGATCCTGCGGGTACTGAAAGCAGTTGACGGGGGCGGTATGTGAAGGACCGCACCTTCACACGGCCTAGCTATAAACATCGAAGCGCCGATGTAACTGCGCCGCATATTGCCCAGGCGATTGCCCCAGCGCTTTCTTGAACATGACAATGAAGGCAGTGGCCGAATCGTAGCCAAGCTCATCGGCAACCTGTTGTACTGGTAACCCTATCGATAGCTTTTG
The DNA here is from genome assembly GCF_037199905.1 of Serratia sp. MMO-28. NCBI lineage: Bacteria > Pseudomonadati > Pseudomonadota > Gammaproteobacteria > Enterobacterales > Yersiniaceae > Serratia > Serratia sp. MMO-28. The sequence goes on along the minus strand of NZ_JBBCVB010000006.1, from coordinate 177,415 downwards.
CACAGCCACCACCAGATGCAATTGTCGCCGCCACTGACCAAAACTCATCCCGGTGCTATGGTAGATCCTGCGAGCCAAGGATCGCTCACTCATTGCCACGTGCTCTGCCCATTGCACAATGGTTCTACGGTCAGCTGGGTTGCTACGTAAAGCATCGGCAATCCGGCGCAGTCTAGGATCGTTGGGTAATGGGAAGTAGATAGACTCTATCGGCAAATCAACCAGTTCGTCCAACAGCACTTGCACCAGTCGGCCAGTACGATCTGTGCTCTCATAATGCTGTGGTAACCCACTTAGATGTAAAATAATTTCCCTGACCAATGGTGACAGTGTCAAGCTGCAGCACTGAGTTGGCATGCGGGCTGCGCTGGGATCGATGAACAAGAAATGAAAGCGTGCTTTGGCTGTAGCATGGCTGTGATGAGGGATGCCTGGTGGAATCCAGATAGCCGACTGCGGCGGCACCATCCAAAGTGCATCCGGTACTTGGCAAGCAGTACTACCATTCAAAGAGATGACCAACTGCCCCTTGCTATGATGATGTGGCAATTGCTCGGGTAGCGTACCGTCTACGTCTATCTGCATGGCGACTACAGGCAGGGGAGATGTCTCTGGATCGGTCAACATAGTGGTAGCATAAATAATAATGGCATGTTTTAGATATAAACTGTCATATTCTGCGTATCTGGTCAATTCGTTTCAGGCCTATACTCCATGTAAACCTAAACCACCACGAGGGAAAAATGCAGGGAAGCGGCATCATTGCCCTTGTTATACGGCACGAGGAAGGGACCCACGTCACTCACCCGCCCGGAGCAAAATGCACGACAGGATCATTGGCATGTTCATTGTATACAGTGTCCATTTAAGGATATATTTATCCTATGAGGTTTTATGAGTTTTCTATTTCCATTATTTGCCGTGCTGATCTGGTCGATTAATGTTGTTGTTAATAAAGTATCAGCTAATGTGATAGATCCGGCTGCAATCTCTTTTTATCGTTGGCTGCTAGCATTTATTGTATTAACGCCTTTTGTATTAGTAGGGGTGATCCGCAATCGGGTGATTGTTATCGCTAACTGGTGGAAGCTATTAATTCTCGCTCTTTTGGGGATGGTCTTATACCAAAGCTTAGTCTATTATGCTGCACATAGCGTCAGTGCCCTATTTATGGGTATACTCAATTCATTGATCCCGCTTTTGACAGTATTGCTTAGTATTCGATTACTACGCTCTGTCCCTACAGTCGGGATAGCTTTGGGGAGTATAATCTCTTTTTGCGGTTTAATCTGGTTGGTAAGTGCCGGGCAGCCTCAATTGCTACTACAACACGGTATTGGTAAAGGCGAATTAATGATGCTGAGTGCATCGGCATCCTATGCTTTATATGGGGTGTTGACAAAGCGTTGGGCAATACCTCTTCCTAATTGGCAATTTCTTTACATACAGATCCTGTTTAGCGTCATCTTGTTATTACCTAATTTCTTCATGGCAAAAAACGTACAGCTTAATAGCCAAAATATTCCGTTAGTGTTGTTTGCCGGGATCCCAGCTTCTTTGTTTGCATCATTTTTGTGGATCCAGGGGGTAGTGCGTCTTGGTGCGAACACAGCTTCGATTTTTATGAACTTATTACCACTGTTTACCGCTATTATAGCGATACTTTTTTTACATGAACATTTACAAAACTATCATCTTGTTGGCGGAGGGGTAATTTTAATCGGTGTTATTCTAGCCCAGCGTCTACAGACTCCGTTAATAAGAAAAGTCTATATGGAAAAATAGTGTTTTTGCCAGTGAGAAAGATTTAATAAAAACAGCCTATATCAACGATGTGAAAATATAAGGAAATCTCTATATGTCATACAGTGAAAAACATAAAAACGAGTTTCTTGACGTGGTCTATCAAGTATGTGACGCAATTCGTGGAATGCCACTTGATAATGAGCTAACGAAATATTTGAACATACATTACGGACCCAGTACGGATACTTATCAGACATTATCACGCTTGTTGCGACTCGGGGTTGAAGAAGGGTGGGTTGCTTATGTTGAGGTCGCGGGGCCGAGTTATCGCCGCGGGCGCATTGCGGAGGTTGGTTTTAATACAGCAGGCATGAGCATTGAAAGTGGTCTTTTATGCAATGTAAAAGGTCAATACCACTGCCATACTAAAGGAGAGATCAATATGATCATTCCACTTGAGCCTGGTGCTAACTTCTGTGGCACTACAGAGGGATGGCGTGTATTTGAACCAATGAGTGAACATTTCCCAACAGTGGAAGGAAAAGCGTTAATAATGTTTTTCCTTCCAGATGGCGCGATTGAATACAAAGCGCCACCGTCTCAGCTGTAGCAAATCTTAACCCATTTATTTTGCAGAGTGTCATTAATAACTAAACGCATCCTGGCATTTTGTGGCAGCAATCGACGTGAATCCCTCAATCAACAACTGCTTAAGGGGGGCAGGCGCTACGGTTAGCTGAATTTGAGTTACCTATCTATGATGGCGATGAAGAACTACTGTCATCTAAATCAAAGATTCTATACTGCAATTAACAGATTGAATTTTTAATCGATAACTCATCATGTGATGGTTTAATTAAGCCGTAAAAATCAGCATGAAAGAAAATCATTAGCATTGTGCATCAATACATAGGCCATAAAGCAGTGTTATTATTGCTTTATTGCCTATTTTTTAATGTCATAACTTGTAAGGTAAGGATTACACATGACAAGATTGTCTGCTGGGAATGTTACAAATATTGGTAGCGTTAATCATACGGTACGTATAGCAGGGATTATGCTTTCAATCCTATTTATCGTTGCTGGTTTTATCAAAATAGCCAATTTCGAATTATTTTTGGTTATGCTAAGCAAGGTGGGGGTGCCAACGATTCTTTTAAAACCGGGGGTTTTGTTGGCTATCGCAATTGAACTTGGCTGTGGTTTTTCTCTAGCTTTAGGATGGAAAGCACGATGGGCAGCTTTGATTTTGGCCGTGTTTTTGATACCGTCAACATTGATGTTTCATCCATTTTGGACTGCTAGCCCTGATCATTTTTACAATGAGCTATACCATTTTCTGAAGAACGTAGCATTATTGGGTGGGTTATTGCTTGCATTTAATGCTTACACCTGTAAAGAGTAAAATACCCAAAATAATCTGAGTTGCTTGTATGCCCGTCATACTTCAAGCAACTCGAATTATTTTGGGTATAAGCAGCAACCGAACGAATCCCCAGACATTTACGCAAGCGATTGGCTGGGGGGATAGGAGGTATTAGATGTCCGTTTAGTACGTTAGCTGAATGTTATTGATGGTTTTAACCGTGAGGTATTGGCCATTGAAATTGCAGAATTATGCCACAGGGTGGCAATGGTTTTATAATCACAAACACCTCATAGGGCGTTGAATGGCCGCACACCGATGCCGCATAGATAACGCATGGTCTGCTTTGGTAACGGGGTTTCGGCACAGATTTACCTGAATGGTACGGCGGTGATGGCCAATGATGCATCGGGTATCAGACTGAACGGCCTGACGAATAGAACCGTCTCTGTGAGGGGGGCTCTGGTGGGAACCGCCTCAGGGGCAAGAACTACCAATGCGTTTGGCGTGCTGATCCTTGATGCGCTATAGCTATAAATGCCCCGTACTTTACATTGCATATGCGGAGGGTGTAACCGTAAATAATAAGAGATACGGGCCGTGTCTGTTCATTTCTTTGGCTTATATTTTACCGGATATGATAACCACAACTATTAACCAAAAAACACAGGTTCATCAAGAACCCCCTATGCGCTATGATCCCGTCTGCGTTCGCATAAGTCATTTCAAATAAAGGTTGAGCACTGCTTTGGTGCTCAACCCTTCCAGGCTTAATTACTCATCTTCGAGATAGGTGTACCCATAAAGCCCGGCTTCAAACTCTTCCACAAATTGTGCCTGTAACACGCTGTCCAGATCGGTTTGTTTTACCTGATCGCGGAAGCGGGTCAGCAACACTTTCGGATCGAGCTGCACGTATTCCAGCATATCAGCGACGGTATCCCCCTCGTCAGACAGCTCGGTTTCCACGCTGCCGTCCGGGAAGACGTACACATCCACCGAGGCCGTATCCCCAAACAGGTTATGCATATTGCCAAGGATCTCCTGGTAAGCCCCCACCATAAAGAAGCCTAATGCAGGTGGATTCTCAGGATCGTACGGCGGCATTGGCATGGTTGTCGCCACCCCATCGCCATCGACATAGTGATCGATAGTGCCGTCAGAATCACAGGTAATATCCAGCAACACGGCGCGGCCTTCCGGCGGCTTATCTAACCCTTCCAACGGCAACACCGGGAACAACTGATCGATGCCCCAGGCATCCGGCATGGATTGGAACAACGAGAAGTTGACGTAAAACTTATCCGCCATCCGCTCCTGCAGCTCATCAATAATCGGCCGGTGAGCGCGATTGCTGGGATCAAGCTGCTGCTGGATCTTGTTGCAGATGTTCAGATACAGCTGCTCAGCCCAGGCGCGCTTGGTCAGATCCAGCATGCCGTGAGCATATTGGGTATGCACATCGTGCAGGTCCATCTGGCTGTCGTGCAACCATTCACGCAGTGAGCGGCGGTTTTCCGGTTCATTCAGCTCCTGCCAGGTTTCCCACATGCTTTCCAACGCGCGCGGCGCATCGTCAGCCGGTGGAAGCGGATCGCAGAACTCATTACGCTCAACGCCAATCACATTAGAGACCAACACCGTGTGATGAGCCGTAACGGCACGGCCAGATTCGGTGATCACCGTGGGGTGCGGCAGGCCATGCTCATTACAGGCATCACCTATCCCCCAGATCACGTTGTTGGCATATTCGTTCAAGCCGTAGTTCACCGAGCAATCAGACTGCGAACGTGTGCCTTCGTAATCGACTCCCAGGCCGCCACCCACGTCGAAGCATTGAATGTTGACGCCCAGCTTGTGCAGTTCCACATAGAAACGCGCTGATTCACGCACGCCGGTGGCAATATCACGAATATTGGCCAACTGAGAACCCAAGTGGAAGTGCAGCAGTTGCAGGCTTTCGAGGCGGCCCGCTGCACGCAGGGTTTCCACCAGCTTCAGCACCTGAACCGCCGCCAGACCGAACTTGGATTTCTCACCACCGCTCGACTGCCACTTGCCCGAGCCCTGTGAGGCTAAACGTGCGCGCACACCGAGACGCGGCACCACGTTCAAACGCTCGGCTTCTTCCAAGACCAGTTGGATCTCCGACATCTTCTCGATCACCAGGTACACTTTATGCCCCAGCTTTTCACCGATCAGCGCCAGACGAATATATTCACGATCTTTATAGCCGTTGCAGACGATCACCGAACGAGTCATGCCGGCATGGGCCAGCACGGCCATCAGTTCCGCCTTCGAGCCAGCCTCTAATCCTAGCGGTTCGCCAGAGTTAACCAGGGATTCAATCACCCGGCGGTGCTGGTTGACTTTGATCGGGTAAACCAGGAAGTAGCCACCTTCATAACCGAAAGATTCACGCGCCCGCTTGAATGCGGCGTTAATCGAACGCAAACGGTGCTGCAGAATCTGCGGGAAGCAGAACAAGGCTGGCAGACGCTGGCCGTCTTTGCGCCGTTCTTTCACCAGTTCGGCGAGATCGACACGCGCATGCGGGACGTCCGGATCCGGGCACACGCTGATGTGGCCCAGTTCGTTGACGTCATAATAATTGTTGCCCCAGTAGGCGACGTTATAAGTACGCAGCATCTTGCTGGCATTAAGATCATTCATGGCAACCTCCTGCATGGAGCGCAAAGATAAATTTTCATCCGCTACTGACGGATGGTGAATCAACAGATCATCAGACATTACTCGCCTCATATCGCACACCGGCGATACAGTCAGCCACTATCGCAGCTAAAATCTGTGATAACAACCCAACAACTCGCCATCTTTGCAGTGAATTAATCTGCCGCTCATGGCATGCGATCGGTTGATACCCAATAGATTTATTGTAAGACACCCTATTCAAGCTTTATGAATCGGGGCAAAAAAGATCCCACAGAAAAGCAGCGGGCTACCCTTGTTCAGTGCTTCAGACGAGCGTTAGCCGGCCCGAGAATCCTGAGTAGCGCCCATATGCGTATAACATCGGGTAGATGGTGTGGAGACAAGACGGGAAATAACAGAAGAATAGGCGCCAGAACGGCACTGCTGTTGAGAGCCAACAACCGGTAGACAACGGATCATTAATCCAACCACCTCCACGCACGTCGCTCGTAATGAACGACTAAGCCTCTATAGTGTAAGAACGTGAACGTTCAGTGAAGCGGCGGCACCACCTATCGGGTGCCTACGGTGGTTATGATGCTGCGAGCCGGAATTTAACCAAAATCACATTGTGCATCAAATGAACCGCGCGCGCAGTTTATACCGAACACACGGGGAAAATGCAAAATGAAAATTCGCCAGAAACTGTTTCAAACGATGAAAATGGTGTTAGCAACCCAATGTAAAAGAGCTAGGGTAAAAAATTACTGGCAATCTGGCCAAGGGCTGACCTAAAATAGACGTCCAGATGTTAATACATCTATACTGGTTAACTGCTTAACGGCTTTGCCTGAGGGGCGTTGCAGGATGCATCTCGCCATCAGCGGAAGACCCTTCGCTTTGATGCTCGGATCTCCAGCGCTGTGCAGTAATTTCTAACCCGTCTTATGCAAGGTAAAGAACACAATGGCTAAACACCTCTTCACGTCCGAATCTGTCTCTGAAGGACATCCGGATAAGATTGCCGACCAGATCTCTGATGCCGTTCTCGACGCCATTTTAGAGCAAGATCCTAAAGCACGCGTAGCCTGTGAAACCTACGTGAAAACCGGCATGGTCTTGGTTGGCGGTGAGATCACCACCAGCGCCTGGGTTGATATCGAAGAGATCACCCGCAAAACCGTGCGTGAAATTGGTTACGTCCATTCCGATATGGGGTTTGACGCCAACTCTTGTGCGGTGTTGAGCGCTATCGGTAAGCAATCCCCAGATATCAATCAGGGCGTTGACCGTTCCGATCCGCTGGAACAGGGTGCTGGCGATCAGGGCCTGATGTTTGGCTATGCCACCAACGAAACCGACGTGTTGATGCCTGCACCGATCACTTATGCCCACCGGTTGGTTCAGCGCCAGGCTGAAGTGCGTAAGAATGGCACGCTGCCTTGGCTGCGCCCGGATGCCAAAAGCCAGGTCACCTTCCAATATGACGAAGGTAAAATCGTGGGTATCGATGCGGTGGTGCTTTCCACCCAGCATTGCGAAGATATCGCCCAGAAAGATCTGCAAGAAGCGGTGATGGAAGAGATCATCAAGCCGGTTCTGCCCGCAGAATGGCTCAGTGCCAGCACTAAATACCACATCAACCCAACCGGCCGTTTTGTTATTGGTGGCCCAATGGGCGACTGTGGGCTGACCGGGCGTAAAATCATCGTGGATACCTACGGTGGCATGGCGCGTCACGGCGGCGGCGCGTTCTCCGGTAAAGATCCATCCAAAGTTGACCGCTCAGCCGCTTACGCGGCGCGTTATGTAGCCAAAAACATCGTTGCTGCTGGCTTGGCCGATCGCTGTGAGATCCAGGTTTCCTACGCTATCGGCGTGGCAGAACCGACCTCCATCATGGTGGAAACCTTCGGTACTGAGAAAGTCGCTACCGAGCAGTTGACCCTGCTGGTGCGTGAGTTCTTCGACTTGCGCCCATATGGCCTGATCCAGATGATGGATCTGCTGCAACCGATCTACCGCGAAACCGCGGCTTACGGTCACTTTGGCCGCGAACATTTCCCATGGGAAGCGACCGACAAAGCAGCGCAGTTGCGTGAAGCGGCTGGCCTGAAGTAAGTTTGTTTTTCAGTCGTAACAACGGCGGGCCAGTGGCTCGCCGTTGTTGTTTTCGTGGATGTGGTCATATTGTAAGTATCCCACCCAAGCGGACCCTGCGCTTTTAGATATCTGATCTAACGTGCCGTAACGTTCGCGATGTCTCACTTAGCCGACCATCAGAGATGATCTGGCTACCCTTTGTTAAAAATCACATCCAGATTGAGTGTAGTCCCCCCTGAGTTTAGTCTTACCGCTCAATAGTGTTTTCTGGTTAAAATACAATCAGTGGAGGCTCGTCATGAAGAAAGCGCGTTTCAGTGCAACCCAGATCTTGCGGGTACTGAAAGAAGTTGAAGGGGGCGGCATGTAAAGGATGTGTGCCGCGAAAACGGTGTGTCGGAAGCCAGCTATTACAACTGGAAATCCAAATATGGCGGTATGGAATCCTCTGATATCAAACGTATGAAAGAGCGGGAAGAGGAAAATCGCTGGCTAAAGCAGATGTATGTATCTCTGAGCTTAAACCATGAAATCCTTAAGGATGTTGTAGCAAAAAACGTTAGCGGTGCCTGAAAAGCGTGAGCTGGTGCGTTACATCATGAAGGAACATCAGACCAGTGAACGACGCGGGTGCCGAATTATGGGGGATGAGTCGAAGCCTGTTGCATTACTGCCCGAACACGGCACGGGATATGCCTGTGATCGAGGCATTACAAAAATTGGCACATCAGTATCCGGCTTATGGCTTCGGCCTGATGTTCAATAAGTTACGCCAAGCAGGACGGCCATGGAATGCAAAACTGATTTACCGGGTCTATCGCCTGTTAAAACTCAACCTCCGGCGCAAAGGGAAAAAACGCTTACCTAACCGGTATCCACAGCCTTTGGCTATTCCACTTAAAATGAATCACTGCTGGTCGGTTGATTTTATGAGTGATGCGTTGCTGGACGGGCGGCAGTTTAGATTATTTAACGTCGCCGATGATTTTAATCGAGAAGCGCTGGCCATAGAAGCTGACTTGAATATACCGGCTCACCGTGTTGTTCGCATACTGGAACGACTCAGTGCAGAAAGAGGTTATCCCGCTTTTATACGAAGTGATAACGGACCAGAACTCACGGCAGCAGCCTTAGGCGAATGGGCAGAACGCCACGGCGTGATACTTGATTTTATTCAGCCTGGCAAACCGATGCAGAATGGATTTATCGAGCGATTTAACAAAATTTTGCGAACAGAGATACGTGATATGTATCTGTTTCGAACGTTTTCAGAAGTGCGAGAGTTAACAGAAAGCTGGCGAACAGAATATAACGAGGAACGCCCGCATAGAATGTGCCGCCAGTTATCTATGCGAGGCAAAAACTGAACGGAGATCCTCATTGGCGATGGTACTAAAAACTAGGGGGGGCTACAATATCACTGGTGTACAAAGGAAGGAAGAAAGCGCAAAATAGTGAAAGTATTTCAGGTGGGTTAGCCGTCAACACGTTATTACTAGATAGGGTAATCTAACGAATTTAACATGGAGCATTGAGAGGCTTAGCGGAGGAAACATGTTAGAGATATTCGATATCAACTACACGTCATTATCAGATAAAAAATCAGAAGAACTGTTTACACTCAGAAAAGAGACTTTCAAAGATCGTCTTAACTGGGCAGTGAACTGTATTGATGGGATGGAGTTTGATGAGTATGATAATCATAACACTAATTATTTGTTTGGTGTAAAAGATAATATTGTCATTTGCAGTCTGCGATTCATTGAAATGCAATACCCCAACATGATCACAGGAACATTCTCACCTTATTTCGGGAGGTTTACCCTTCCAGAAGGAAACTATATTGAGTCCAGCCGATTCTTTATCGATAAAATCCGGGCAAGAAAGGTGGGATGTAGCCAATATCCCATCAGCACGCTTTTCTTTTTAGCCATGGTCAATTATGCAAGAAAATTCAACTACGATGGGATATTGACGATCGTCAGTCACCCAATGTTGACCATCCTGGAACGCTCCGGCTGGGGAGTGTCGGTGATTGAGCAAGGCATTTCAGAAAAAAATGAAAAAGTGTATCTACTGCATTTACCCGTTGATACCAAAAACCAAAATGCGTTAATCGAACGAGTTCAACACGCTGTAAATATTGAAAAAAGTAGATTGGCGTCATGGCCACTGGTTTGTTCACTTATGACGGAGAAACTGGCTTGATAAGTTGTAATTCTATGCCAAGGCGTATCGCATGTTTGGCGTTCAATACCCCCAATTTTTTTACGGCATTCCCAATATGAAATTTTATCGTTGGTACTTTGATGTCCAGAATAAGCGCGATTTCCGAATAGGTTTTCCCCATACTGGCCCAATACAGAATTTCATTTTCCCGGTCTGACAGAATATCTTTGTCATTCGATAAATTATGATGTGTTTTTTTAATCATCTCCCTGTACAGGGAGATGATTTTCTCATGCACGGTAATCAACAATGCTTGTAAACTGTCTTTTTTCTCTTCTATTTTTTCCTCTATCTCCATGATTTTTATTTCATCCATCATGATAGATAACATGGCAAGATTATTGTTATGATCATGCAAAACAAAGGTATATCCATTAATAATATTGTACTTTTTTGATAAGTTGAAAATATTTGAAAAGTTATGGAGGGAGTTGATCGAGAGGTTTTCATCCCATGAGAATGAAGAAACTCTATTGAGCGCGTTGAGCACAACAGGGTCTATATGTTGATAGTTGTTTGCTTTATACATCTCGACCCATTCACTAGGGTAATTGGAGATAATTAACATCTCGGTGGGATTTTTCTTGTTTAGTATCATGTACGAATATTTAAAATCACCAAAGGGGGCTAACTTTCGATTCAAATAGGTTTTTATAGCACCGTTGATGTTCTCATTATCAGAAAACAAGATTGACATACCATTACCTCTAAATGAAATAGTCACTTCCCTGTAATAATTAAAGTATAGTACAAAACTAGACCTAAGTCTAACTATCATAATGACATAAAAAACCTATACTTGAATCACTAACTTACTGATAACGAAATAGCAAAAAAAAACCTGACCGTTTGTGAGTCAGGCTGCCGAATAGGCCAACACCAGGGAATCTTTAAAAAAGATCATATAACTATACTATCAGCAGGGGCAAGGTTTCTCTGCTGAGTTTTTTTGCGAATGCCTCTCTTTCTCTTCAATACAGCAGTCATAGATGAGCAAAAAAACCACCACTTCGTTACACGGAAAATGACCTGCTCCCCGTTGATTAGTACACCCCGATATTAGTAATGTCTTCATAAACCACATGAGGACATCCCCATGAAGAAGCGTTTTTCCGACCAACAGATCATCAGTATTCTCCGCGCAGCGGAAGCTGGGGTACCGCCGCATCTGGCAGCTGCTGCGCCGCGAAGGGCTTCATGTTAATCACAAGCGAGTATACCGGCTCTACCATCTCAGTGGACTGGGCGTAAAACGCAGACGACGTCGTAAAGGGCTGGCAACAGAACGTCTGCCGCTGCTCCGCCCGGCGGCGCCTAATCTGACCTGGTCGATGGATTTTGTCATGGACGCGCTGGCCACCGGTCGCAGGATCAAGTGCCTGATATGTGTGGATGACTTCACGAAGGAGTGCCTGACGGTCACTGTTGCCTTCGGGATTTCAGGTGTGCAGGTCACGCGTATTCTGGACAGCATTGCGCTGTTTCGCGGCTATCCGGCTACGATAAGAACTGATCAGGGCCCGGAATTTACCTGCCGCGCGCTCGATCAATGGGCCTTTGAGCATGGCGTGGAGCAGCGGCTTATTCAGCCCGGAAAGCTGACACAGAACGGATTTATTGAGAGTTTTAACGGGCGCTTTCGCGATGAATGCCTGAATGAACACTGGTTCAGAGACGTCAGCCATGCCAGGAAAACCATCAGTGAATGGCGTCAGGATTATAACGAGTGCCGCCCGCACTCCACGCTGAATTATCAGACGCCGTCTGAATTTGCGGCGGGCTGGAGAAAGGGTAATTCTGAGAATGAAGGATCCGACATTACTAAGTGAGCGTTGTATCTAATCCTGGGTGCAGGTCACTCAAGTTGATTTAAAATCAAGTGAATATGTAGCTAACCGGCTTAAAGACAATATTTCACGTGCGCTGAAAAAAAGGAGAATCGTGAAGAATTACAAAAAAATGTTACAGAGGTATTCGATAAATTAACATATTTGATTGGTACTGTATTCGAAGAAAATAAATTATCCATTCTGCTAAAGAGTGAAGCGAAAACAACTGAATATAGCTTTGAAACAGATGCCTACGGTGTAAATAAAGAAAATATAGCCTGTAAAGTAAATGTGTTTGAGGTGAAAGCCAAAAAAACAGAGATAATGTTTGCGCCAGTGAAGAAAGATTTTAATAGAATGCCGAACACATTTATCAGCTTTAAACTGTACCCTAACTTTCCCGAACAGGATGAATTGAATTCAGTTGCCCGATTTATCCCACCAACCGAATTAACCCCGACGCCAAAAACCAATATAGCTGAAACTTATTTCCTGAGCTACATCGTGGATGATTGCTGGACACTGACCGTGTATCATACCCCTAAACCCAACCAGCCCCAGGAAAAGCTTTTAGAAGAGAAGCTGAAAGTAAACGGTATCCTGAGAATATTCTACAACATTTTTTATGCTGATTTGGGTACCTGACCACAGGGTTACACGTTAGGAAAATCCTTCGGGGTTGCCCTTTTAACAAGGATATTTAATAATGAAATGGCATAAAAAAATTGCATTAAAATTAAATAAAAGCACTATTCATCATGAAAAGCAAAATAACACCATTGTTGATGAAATAGAGATAATAAAACAATGTAATATTGATGAGGGATATGTTTTTTAACTGCATGCTACGTGATATAAAAACAGGATACTTGTATCTAACAAGATATGATGGAGAAAGTATTAAATTAGCAGATATTTTTGTTTTTGACAATTACAGAAACATAGGTGTTGGAAGTAAATTATTGGAGGAAGCAATAAAGTCTGCATCTTTATTAGAAATAAAGTTTATTTATGGCGTTATATGTGGTGAAGAAAAAACTACAAGGTTTTTATCAGTCATTTGGTTTTGAAGTGTCAGGAAAAAATATAAAAATTGAACTAAAAAATAATTTATAAAAGCTAATTTTATATTAAATGTGGCTTTTTTAATAGATTAAACGTGAAAAGCAATGCGTTTTCCAGAAGGTAATTCAACATCAAGGCTTAGTTTCCCGCTCATTGCCTCAACGTAGCGTTTGAGTGTAGCAACTTTAATCTCGTTTCCACGCTGCTACTTGGTGTGTCTATGAATCTAACCTGACGCTTTGTTCAAAAAGTGTACTTAGCGTACATTCCCATACGGTTGGGCTTTAGACCCCATGTATTGCATCCCGTTGCAGATCGAGGTTCTGGTCATCGGTTGAGATACGGGCATACCCGATTGGCACATTTTTCTCCAAGAATTGTTAATATACTTAATAAAAAATTCTCATTCATATCGCTATCATCAGCAGCAGGAGCTAAGTAAAGAAAACGAACGTTTTGTTTACTTAGCTCACCGATGGTTAGGCAACTGGCTGTGTTTATCCGGGGTCGGTTTGGATATCGAAAATTATTGTACGTTAAGGTTTTTTTTTGAGCGCTAAAGCGCGAAAGAAGCGCAACCTGAGCGGATTCAGGTCGGCCCTCAAACCCCTTGGTAGAGATGCTGGATTCTTTAGTTCTTTAAATTACATAAAAATAACTAATGATTTACGATTTGTTAACATTATGGTTATTTGATGTTTCTGGTATACATAATATGTAGTGTAATGGGCTGAGGAAACTAAAATGGCTGCAAAAAACTGGTTATCCGATCGTATCAATTTAAGCAGACCCCATCAGGAAGAAATATGGGCTCAGGGAATAAATGATTTAACGATTGCATCTCGGACTGATGGAAGAGGAATTGTTTGCAGCGCTGGGCGGGAATATATCGATTTTATGTCTTGCTCTTATCTCGGGCTTGAACAGCATCCGGCACTAGGTCAGGCCATTAAAGCGTCGGTTGATAAATTTGGTGTTCAGTATGCAGCCGCAAGAACACGGGCAAAATGCGATATTTTTGATGAGCTCGAAGAAAAGCTGAACACGATTTTTCTGGACTCCTATACAGTGATTTTCAATTCTGTGGGGGCCGCGCATCTGGCAGTCCTCCCGATCCTAGGCTCAGGAGAGTTGCCGGGTTACAGCATCAGCCCAAAAGGCGTACAGTGGATCGTGGATAAAACGACACACGCCTCGGTGCAAATATTACAGGGGATCCTGGAACAGTTTGGCCGTTACGACAGGGTAAGCTTCATTGACCCGGATAAATTGTATACAGCATTAGACCTTTGCTGGCAGAACGGCAAAACGCCCGTACTAATCTCAGACTCCCTGGGTTCAATGGGGGGCAGTAATGACGTACGTTCTCTCACGCAATTAGCGGCAGAGTATCAAGGGTATTACTATGTCGATGATGCGCATGGTACCTCGATCATCGGGAAAAATGGGTGCGGGTACACGCTGCACCAGACAGGGGAATTCAGTGACAATCTTATCCTGCTCTCCTCGCTCTCAAAAGCGTTCGGCTCTCATGGTGGTTCTGCCTCTTTCAGTCACCCACAGGCCGCCTCATTCATCAAAAAATATGCGCTGAATTATATTTTTAGCGGCCCTCCCTCCTTACCCGGTATTGCTGCATGCGCGGCCTCTGCGGATATTCATCTTTCAGGCGAAATCACTGCACTGCAAGCGAAGCTTAAGGACAATATTCACTTCTTTGACAACGCAGTACATAATGTTGAAGTCAAAGATAAAGCTAGCCCCATCCGTACGATCCACATCGGCAGCGAAACCGAAGCTGTTAAAACCTCAGGGCGACTCCGCAGCCATGGTTTTCTGGCCACCGCGGCCATGTATCCAACAGTCCCTAAATCGGCAAGCATTATCCGGGTAGCCCTTTCTGCCGCGCATTCCATCGACGATCTTGAGCGATTCGCCGCATCAGCAAATGTCATTACAGGGGAGACGGCATGCTGACAGAGCTGATCACCGCCTACCGCTATTCGGCGGCCTTGCATGCGTTCGTGAAGCTCGGGGTACCCATCTGGCTGGGGCGCATGGGACCAATGAGCTTGAATGACCTGTCTGCAGCCAGCCAGGTGGAGGCCCATCGTCTGTCACGCCTGCTGGATGTGATGGCAGAGCGCCGTGTTGTGCGTATTGAGGATGCGCGCTATGTCCTGGCAGATGAGGCCGGTGCCTTGGCGGACGCAAACAGCCTTGAAACTCTGTGGATCTTGTGCGAACTGGGCGAGGAATACTGGAGTATGTGGTCGGAATACCCCTCATCCCTGCGTTCTGACGCCCCGGTATCCGCTTTTGAAACCCGTCATCGAGAGCCCTTCTTTTCATACCTCCGCACCCGGCCAGAACTGAAAGGCACCTTCGACGGACTGATGGCAAAAATTACCGAGGAACTTTCCACTGAGCTCGTCAACCACATTGTGTGTGATGCGCAGGCAGAAGCCGTGGATGTGGGCGGAGGGCAGGGTGTGCTGATGAAAAAACTTCATCAGCGCTACCGTCTTAAATCCGCCACTGTGCTCGATGTTTACCCTGAGAACAGCTGGAAAGAGGCCGGCATCGACTTTGTGGATGGTGATTTCTTTACCGAGATCGTCGGGGGCAAGAACATCTATATCCTGAAAAATATTCTTCACGACTGGGATGATGCCAGCGCCTTAAAAATTCTGCAAAACTGCCATCGTGCCATGACGCCAGAATCAAAGCTATTTGTCATCGAAATCATCAAGCAGCCTGAGAGCAGCAAAGGCAAGACGCTGGACTTGCTCATGGATGCACTCTTTCTGGGGAAGGAGCGGTTTTATGATGAATATCAGGTGCTGGCGCAGGCGGCGGGCTTCGTCATTGACAGAACATTCTCCACCTCGCTGTCACAGTCCGTCATGGTATGGCGAAAGGATAACGCATGAATTTATACTGGATCGTCGCAAAGGAAGAATACAGCAATGTGACCGGGATTGAGCAGGCTTATGCAGAGTACACCCGTGAACTCGGGAAACGGGGTATCGCCTTCAGCTTTATCGCGCTGGAAAACTGCATCGTCTCCTCTCACCCGGACAGGGGACTAGTGCTACTTTACAAAGACCAGCCGCTGAATGAATCTGTTGCGGCATTTATAATCTCCCCCGCCAACCTGAATGCCCAGGCCCACGCCATCTCCTCGACGCTGCGCCATTTCCTTCGTATCAAAGGTGCATGCCTGCTGAACGACGGGATTGCAGGTATTGAAACGCTGGAGTGGGACAAAATCGGCCAGATGACTCTAGCAGCGAAAGCCGGCGCGCCAGTGCTCCCCTTTAGCATGCTCGGGTATCACCGGCAGGTAACTCCTACCATCGAGCACTTTGTTGCCCGCTACCCCGGCGAGTATATTTTTAAACCCTCCTGCACCGGTATGGGTTTTGGCGTGATCAAGTCAGAGAGCTGTCAGCATGCGGTCAGCATCGGAAATTTGATTTCGACATCGCCTGTCGAATATTTCATGATGCCCTTTCTGGCTGACGCGTGTGATGTCCGGTTTTTCTTTATCGCGCAGAAACTGGCATTCATTAAATTCCGCAAACCTCGCGGGAAAGGCTATATCGGAAATGTCGCCCTGGGCGGAGAGCAGACCATCCTGCCGGAACAGACGTTCCTGGCGGACTATGGCCGTGCACCATTTTTCCAGGAAATGCTGCAATTGTCCCGGGACATAATGGCGCAGGCAGGCTGTGCGGTATTGTCAGTTGACTGGCTAATGAATAACGACGGTTTTTATTTTAACGAAATGGCAACGGCCGAAACAGGCCTGACGAAGCTCCCCGAAGGCATCAGGGCATTTGTGTTCGATCAGTTGGCAAGGATAATTCACGATAATCATGCATGCGAATAAAACGACCTGTTTCATTTATCTGACGGTATTTCTCGCGGAGTTTTCATTCTTCTTTGCCCTCCCACTGCTGGGGAAATCACCAGATCTCAGTGCCTCCAGTGTGGCGGCCTGTCTCGCCGGGGCGGTCCTGCTGGAAAGTCTGCTTATGCTGACCTCTACTGGCTATCTTGAGCGCTTTTCCAGAAGGAGGTTAATTTCTGTTTCCCTGCTGCTGAGAAGCTCTGCCTTTTTGACGATTTATCTGACATTGTCATTACCCGGCTGGCTGCTATTCTTTTTGCTTATTGCGGTATCAAAGTCGGTATCCAAACCCTTTTTGCGGGAGGTGCTAGTCGCAACCCTGAGCGGGCCGCAGCTAAAAAAAGCACTCAATACGTTCTCGCTGTGCCAGAACTCAGCGGTATTCGTGGCACCGATGCTGGCGGTGGCGGCGATGAAATTTGCATTTATCGGGACCGTTTTGCTGGTACTGCTTCTCTCCGGTGTCGTGATGGCCCTGATTGCGCTGCGAGTCATTTATACTCTTCCTGCCAGCCATAAATCGTCCACCGGTTGGCCACTAGCGGATATGCGGGTAGGGTTTCAGGGTGTCATGGCCAGTGCAGACATACAGCGCATCCTGCTTTCATCGTTCTTCTGTTTTCTCATTATGGGGGTTTTCATAACCGCTACGACGCTGCTGGATAAGATCAATCCCGACTTTGGTGCATACTCCGGGGTATTTTTCTCTATCGTCGGTGTGACCATCTGCCTGTGGCAGGGGGGCGTGGCGAAACTGACCTCCTTCAGCGACAGGTACAGTTCGCAAGTTATTATGGTGGGCGGGGTACTGTCATCAGCCTATTTGCTGGGTTCAGTGTACATCGCTGTTGCGGCGTTGATTGCCTACAGCATTTATGAGTCCGTGATCATTCCGGAGCTTTACTTTCAGGCCACACATATTGCGTCTGGTGTCTCTGCCAGCGTGCTGTTCAGTTACATTCTGATTGTGTCGAATGCAGGTGAAGCACTCGGCTCCTGGCTCACCGGATTTGCGATCACGCATCTGGCTGACCATGTCCCGCTGTTTATCTTTATCACGGTTCTGAGCTCCGCGATGATTTCGTTCATTTGCCTAAAAACAACCAACAGAAAGGAGGCTCCGTGTCAGCCATAGTCTTCGCCACCGGTGGAACCACCGCTGATGCTAGAACCGTTGAGCATCCATGGGAAAATTATCAGTTTGTAACGTCGGCGGCGGCGCAGGCGCTGCGCCCCCTGTTTAGGGATTTACATGTCCAGGCGGTCGCGAACTGCCTGACGGCGGGCAATCTGTGGGGCGGTTTTCTGTTTGCCCATGAAATTTGCCGTCATCTCGAGGTGAAATATTATCCTTTCGCCTCGGTTGTTGAGCATGACGCACTTTGTGACGCCGTATATGTAGGTACCATTGACACGATAATATGCCTGCCAAGCTTTGCTGAACGTTTATTGATCCCGGAGCGTAAAGCGCACCTGGCCTCCGTTAGGAACATTTTTTATCTCGGGGAAATGTTCCCCGACTCACTTGTCGAAAAGGCGCAGAAGCTGCTTCCGGACGTGTGCATCAAACCCCTGGCGTACACGTCGCAGGAAACCGGTCCGATCGGTTTTCAGTGCGCGCACCTGAGTGGTACCCGCTACCATATTTATGAGCATGTCGACCTGGTTTGTTCCCCGCTTAGCGGTGAGTTCAGTGTAACGGTCAGATATCCCGGACAGAGCCATCTGCTGGATCATACAATGGGAGACGTGGGCGTCCTCGAGCGCAATGTCCTTTGTCCGTGTGGCCATACAGGCGATGTCCTGCATCTTCAGGGGCGGATCCCCACATCAAGAAACATCCTTGGCACTTCGGTTTCAATCCACGAGTTCGCCCGTGTGTTGTCTGAGGGCTCTGACTCCATTTCCGATACTGATCTGCAACTGGTTGAGGTCGATTACGAAGAGCGAGGCCTAGGGCTTGTTCTGATGGTGTGCCAAAGAAGCCGGCTCTCAGCAGACACAATTGGCGATCGGCTTAAATCATCACCACTGATCAGAGAATTGATCAGCGACGCCCTGTATTTTCATGTTTTCATTGCAGAAAAGCGAACGTTTCTGAAATCCGAGTCAACCCATAAAATCAAACCCTTCATGAGGACGAAGTGCCGGCCTGCTGAAGAAAACACATCCTGCCTGAAGATAAAATAACTAATTTATGTGTTTGATGCTCAGTTGTCATTTCCCGCACTCGCATCGAACGATCTGGGCTTTTCTCACCAAATTATCGTCGTCACAGCACAGTCCGTTATGACGGTAATTTGGCATAATCAATTTCTGTAGCAAAAAACCTTTACAACGAGGTCATTTTTTATGCAAAGATTTTTCCTGTCATTATGCTAGTTAGCTCACTTTTCTTTTTCCTCTTCTCGCTTTTCTTGGGATCTACTTGGAAAAGGGAAAGCCAACCACGCTAAGACTATTTTTTCGCCATTTTTAATGTCCGCTATTTGATCACTTTTGTTGCCCGCTTTCCGCCATTTCATCTTCATTGATTGGAGTTGCGTTTTTGGCCAGCCTCCCCGCTTTGCGCTTTTCTTTCAACTGGTAGCTTTATCCCTTTGATATTCAGTGTCGTTGAGTGGTGCAACAGTCTATCCAGGAGCGCCGTTGCCAGGACGTTATCGCCGAACATCTCTCCCCAGTCCGCGAACCCTTTATTGGACGTCAGAATGATGCTCGCTTTTTCATATCGGCGGTTCAGCAACCGGAAGAACAGACTGGCTTCCTCTCTGGTCATTGGTAGATAACTGCCCGTTATCATCGGTCAGTCCATAACCCTCATCGTATTTCTGTACATAACGTGCTTTGATGAGTTCCGGCTGCTGTAGGATTCTTGTCATCCATACTGAAGCGATCACCTCTGTGTCGTCCTGCGTTACGGTTCGCTCTGCTCGGGCATTCTGGATGATCGCGTTGATTTCAGCCAGAGCGGCAGGGGCTTTGAGTTTGGCTTGCTCAAGATCTTTCGTCTCAAGGGAACGTTTTATCTCGCCTTTGCCGATAGCTGGACGTAGCTCCTGAGGAACCGCTTTGCGGATGTTGTAGGTGCCATTTCGGTCTTTGGTAGGCTTTATCATAATGCCCATTTTGTACCACCTTTTTGTACCACCGGGAAGCGGGGCCGGAGGAGAGATAAGGGCGGTAACTACTGGTAAACCAACAAGTTGTTGACTCAGAAAGCAAAAACCCCCCGCCTAAGCGAGGGTTCGAAATGATGGTGCCCGGACTCGGAATCGAACCAAGGACACGGGGATTTTCAATCCCTGTGCTTGTTGCAAAATTGTTAAAGGATATATAATTTAACCGTTTACACGCGAATTGATAAATTCGAGTGTAAAACATGCATACATTAGCTAAATCCACATCTATAGGTGTTAGCCACCCGGCACCTCGTGTTATCCCTATGGTCTCAACCAAAGGGGGCGAAGGTAAATCCACTCAAAGCGCCAACCTTGCAGGCTTCCTTGCCGATGCAGGTAAAAAAACTCTCCTCATCGATGGTGACCACTCCCAACCCACCGCAAGCAGCATTTTCTCCCTGGAATATGAAGCCCCCAACGGTTTGTATGAACTGTTGATGAAGACAGTCGATCTCAATCACCCCGAAGAAATCATCTCCCGTTCTGTTATCCCAAATTTAGACATCATCGTTTCCAACGATCCCCACGACCGTTTATCCTCTGCCATGTTGCATGCCCCTGATGGTCGTATGCGGCTGAAGAATGTTCTGCAGCACCCTTTGTTCAACGAGTACGACGTCATCATCATTGACTCCAAAGGTGCGGCGTCTGTGATGCTCGAACTGATTCTGGTTGCCAGTACAGAGTTCGCTGTCGGTGTTATCAAGCCTATACTGCCGGATACGCGTGAGTTTCTGCGTGGCACATTGGGGTTGATGGAAGGATTATTGCCGCTGACCAGCTACGGTATTGCGTTACCGCGTATCCGCATTCTGACGAACTGCATGGAGTACACTAATCTGGATTGGCAGACTCTGGACAGTCTGCGCGGCATTATCGCAAACGGGCAGTATCTGCGTGCAGATACCTTCGACGTCTCCCTTCTCGACACCATCATCCCCAAGCTTGAAATTTACAAAATGGGGCATGCTTCCGGCCAACCTGTTCATCGTCTCGAAAGAACCACAACCCGTACATCAACGCTCGCTGCTGCTGACACTATGTATGAGCTGGCCTGCGAGTTGTTCCCTCACTGGGTTGCCGACTTCGACGTTCTGCGTCAGGAGGCAAATCTATGAAGGCTGATATGCATATTCCTTATTCTTCGGATGCCGAGCAGGCCGTCCTCGGCGGCTTGATGCTGGATAACGAGCGGTGGGATGACATTTTGCCATTAGTTGAAGATCGTGATTTTTATCTGGCGGTACATCGTCGTATTTTCCAGGCCATGGCTCGCCTAATGGCTGTTCAGCAGCCGATTGATCTGATTACGCTCCATGAGTCATTGGAACAAAATGGTGAGCTCGAGCAGGTCGGCGGTTTTGCCTATCTGGCGGAGTTGTCGAAAAACACACCGAGCGCAGCAAATATTGTCGCCTATGCCGGGATTGTCGCTGAACGCAGTCGACTGCGTAGCCTGTTGCAGATCGGGCGTGAATTGAGCGCTGATGCTGCCAATCCCCGCGCAGATTCTGCCGCCCTGACCGAAAGGGCAGAACAGCAATTGTTCCAGCTCTCTGAGCAAACACAGTCACAGCAGAATGTCAGCCTGACCGATGGACTGAATGCTGTCGTGACTTATCTGGAGACGGTGAATGGCGGTAATGGTATCACCGGCACCCCGACTGGCTTCTCAGAGCTGGATGTGATGACGTGTGGTTTGCAACCGGGGGATTTGTTTTTGGTTGCGGCACGGCCATCGATGGGTAAAACCGCCTTTGCGTTGAGTGCTTACACCGGCGCGCTTCGTGGCACGGAGAAACCTGCATTCTTCTTTAGTCTGGAAATGCCGCGCGAGCAGTTGCTCCAACGCCTTATTGCTGTTGACGGGCGGGTTGAACTTTCAAGGCTGCGCAGCGGCCAGTTGGATGATGAAGACTGGGCGCGTATTTCCAAAGCGATGGAGCGGTTGTTGCCATTGGAAAACCGCCTAATTATTGACGATGAATCGTATTTGACCCCCGCATTACTGCGTTCCAGGGCACGGCGCTATACCCGGTTGTATGGTTGTCCGGGTTTAATTATGGTCGATTACCTGCAGCTGATGCGTTGCCCTGGCCAGGAAAACCGCACCCAGGAAATTTCAGAAATTTCCCGCAGTCTGAAAGCGCTGGCCAAAGAACTTGATTGTCCCGTTGTGGCGCTATCTCAGCTGAACCGACAGTTGGAAAGCCGTGCTGACAAACGTCCCTTTAATGGTGACCTGCGAGACTCTGGTGCGCTGGAGCAGGATGCCGATGTGATCGCCTTCATCTACCGGGATGAGGTCTATTACGCTGACTCTGATGATGCCGGCACGGCAGAAATTATCATTGGTAAGCAGCGTCAGGGGGCAACGGGCACCGTTCGCGTCAAGTTTGAAGGGCAATTCACCGCGTTCAGTGACTTCCACGATGGTCAGTATGACCAATACTCGGGGAGGGCGTAACCATGGCGCGTACTAAACCCAAGATCCTCGATCTGAACAGTGCTTTGCTCCAGCAGGGCAAGACTGCAGCAGGCACGCAACCTTTAGCCCCTGTGCTGGCGGAAACCCCCGTCAGTGAAATGCCGTTGGTATTGACCCTGGATGAAGTGAACCCGAATCCGGATAACCCGCGCACCACCCGCAACCCCAAATATGATGATATTAAAGCGTCAATTCGGGCACGCGGTTTGGACACAGTGCCAAAAGTAACTCGTGATCCAGAGCGTCCTGAGCTGGGATATTTCTTCAGTGATGGGGGGAATACGCGTTATGCGATCCTTTCCGAGCTCTGGCAAGAAACAGGCGAAGAGCGATTCTACCGCTTTTCTTGTGTGTTCAAACCCTGGCCAGGTCGGCTGTCCTGTGTCATTGGCCATTTGGCTGAAAATGAAGTGCGTGGAGATCTGACGTTTATCGAGAAAGCGTTTGGGATCAAGCAGGCACGTACGCTTTTTGAAGAGCAGTTGGGAAAAACAGTCTCTTTACGTGAACTTTCAACGCTGTTGGGTGAGTCCGGCTATCCGGTTCATAACTCCAATATCAGTCGGATGGAAGATACGATCCAATATTTATACCCTTATATTCCACGTTTACTCGAGTCAGGTTTAGGACGTCCACAGATTCAACTCTTGTTAGCCTTACGTGGGAATGCTGACAAAACATGGCAGCGTTTTATCATTGATGTTGAAGTAACTTGTACCTTTGATGCAGTCTTCGGAGCAGTCTGCAGTCACTTTGATGACCCTGAAGTCTATTCACTGGATATGTTTCGTGATGAGTTGATCGGTGCGCTCATTAACGCGTTGCCACACCCGTTGCTCAATTATGACCGCTGGCTACTGGAGCTCGATCCCAAAGAGCAAAACCGGCGGAAGCACCTCGGTGAGCCTGAGTCGGCATTAACGCCTGAGCTGTCAGGCAAGGGCAATACTGTCGAGTTGGCGCCAGCACTGCAGCAGGAAAATACCGACGGACCGACGGCACCTGAAGTGCAGGGGGAGGGCTCTTCTTTGGTACTGGACAGCGCGTTGCCTGGGTCAACGGGTGATGCCGATGATGAATCACAGAACGCTCAGGAAGAGGAAACGCCTGCAACTCAAACTGAACGCCGTGTTGAAACTCAGCCAGATTTATACGGTGCGCCTTCTGTGTTGTCGGGTGACGTTGAAACGGTTTTAGACGGTGAGAATACCACCGTCCCCCTGCCTGACACTCATGAGTCGACAGCCCTTCACAGCAATACAGGGACACAGCCAAATCAGGGTGTAACCCCTGTTGCAGAGGTGCCTTTTGCCGAGGTAGGACTTGAGCCAGTCTCCTCCATTTGGGCTATTTCTGCCCTGCAGGATGATATCGAGCACCTGCAGGTGATCACCTTCCGATTGGCATTCGAACTGGCCGAAGTGGCGGGCTGCGCGGCTGAAATCAAAGCTGATAAAGCCGACTTGCAGGCTGCCGGCTACGCATTGACTGCCGAACGTCCCTCTCGCTTCACCGCGTTACTCCTGACCCTTGCCGGCAACAACCCGGACGGCGCCTCATCCAGCTCGCTCAATGAAGCCCTCATCGGGTCGGAAAATGCTGCTGACTGGCCGTTGCTTGACGATATTCATGCCGTGAAATTGATGCGCCTTATTCGCGTCTTACGCCGTCTGCGTGAACTGCAGCGTGACTTATCTGCAACAGAGGAGACAGCCTGATGAGCCATTCACAACGACAGGTGCGCCTGGTGAAACTGGTGCGCAAACTGCTTGAGCTGGCCCGTAGCAACAGTAATGCGCATGAGGCTGGACTGGCGTTAGCCCGGGCGCAAAAACTGATGGAGAAATACGGTATCAGCGAGCTGGAAGCCAGCCTGTCATCTATTCAGACGGCACCGAGCCGGGGAGCGCCTTCCGAAGCGAAACAAAAACTGCCTGAATGGATGTCCGGGCTGGCGTGGGCGATTGCCCGCGCCTTTGGATGCCGTTTGTATTTTTCCTGGCGGGATAGCGCGTCGGGCCCGCGCCGCAACGTGACGTTCTACGGTTTTAGTGAGCGGCCGGCCGTTGCGGCTTATGCGTTCGATGTGCTGAGCCGGCAGTTGAAAGATGCGACTGCAGACTACCTAAAAACCCAGAATAAGCGCCTGAAAATGAGCACGCGCCGCGCCCGAGCAGAGCAGTTTCGTGCCGGCTGGGTTGCCGGCGTTCGCAGAGTCATCACGACGTTTACCGTGACAGAACAGGAATGCGAGCTGATGGGAGCCTGGCTGGAAAGCCAAAAGATGGGTGAGCTGCAAACGCGCGCCCCGAAAACCTGCCGCGGTGATGATATTGCCCGTTTACGTGGATACGAAGCAGGCCAGAACGCCCGTTTACACCAGGGGGTTCCGGGGGCTGTGAACACTGGCATTGGTTATCAGGGAGGACGCAACTCATGAACCCTTATTTGTACCTTCTCACAATGCAGACCTTCGCTTTTTGGTTCCTGCTTCTCGGTATGGGCAACGTTCCTGATCCCAGAACGTGGTTTAAGGACAAGGGCAAAAACTTCATTTCAGCGTTGCCATTCCTGTTCGTTTCCATGGTGTTGCTGGCATGCTTGTTTGCTGTTTTTTCGAGATATTTTTCAGAAATCGGGGGGGCTTCACTATGAGTAATAGCTTGTCTCAGGCGACGAACAGCCTGCTCACTCAGCTCGTGATGGAACTTAAATCAGGCTATATCCGCCGCTGTGAATCTCTGGGGCTGACCACGGAGGAGATGCAACTGCTGCACGGTTTGACCATTGAAGATCTGCATTACCTGATGAACAGCTCGGTATCGGTGCTGACCTTCCAAATCCATCACGAGAATTTTTCTCTGATGCTGCAACATGCGCGCCGTGAGCAGCAACGTATGCAGCGGATTGATCGTGCACTGGCGTTGGGAGGCTCTATCGAAATGATGCAGCACTATTTTGGCCTCTCGACCGTTGAAGTTGCAGCCCGCCGACGCATGACCGGTATCAACATTCGCCAAGGGCGCTGTGCTGCGCTCAGCGACGACGAGAACGCGGCATTGTGGCGCCAGTGGCAAAAAGCCGACATCGATGACGCCTCCAGTGCCGATGGACTGGACGTCATGATGCTGGCCGCCGAACAGATGGATGTTTCTCTGACGGCTGTCTGGAATGCCGTTCGCAGCTTTGATGCCCCTCAGACGGCGGCCGCCAAAAAAGCCATTCAGGCCGTGCGTACGCCACGCGCTACGCCGGGAGGAAATACAAGGAGGCTGGCATGAAGCCTGTGATGTTAATGCCGGGGTTGCAGGTCCCCCGTTCGGCGCCACCATCCTGCCAGAGAAAGGCGAAGGAGCAGGTCTGGCGTTTCCGCCGCGGGGAACGTAACTATAAGCACCTTCATGTTAAAGGCAAGCACGCCCCCGGGCGTGCCTGGATGAAGATTGATATCGGTACCAGCTGGCGACTGCTCAGCCGAAACAGTGGTGATGACTGGGAGCTGTTGACCCATGAACGCTACAACAACGAACTGTGGAAATGATGACACTGACCCTGTACCTGATGTCGGGTACAGGCCTGAGTGCCGTTAGGCCAACAACCGCTTGATGCTTTCGCCCTGTGGGCGGGGGCAGCGTTAAAGGATGCGCAAAATCGATGAGCATAAACAACACACCTGATGACAGCCTGATCACCTTTACGCTCGAACAAATGAATGCCCGCCTGGCGGAACGAATAGGCGCGGAAAAGCACGCGGGGAGTCCCGATGTCACGAATCTGCGCAGCGGCCTGCTGTACATGGGCAATGTGCATGACTCCATCCCCCGCCGGTTGCTTCTGGACACCCGCCTGTCACCGCTTGATAAAACCGCGTGGATTATGATCCGCCTGTACGCGCAACAGAACCAGGGCGCCGTGTTCCCGACCTATGACGAACTGCAGCTGCAGCTCGCCTCGCCGTTTAACGGTAAGGCGTCCCGCGAGACCGTCAGCCGCGTGCTGCTGATGTTACGCCTGACCGGCTGGCTCAGTTTGTGCCGGCGTGTACGTGACGACAAAGGGCGGGTGAGGGGGAATATCTATGCCCAACACGATGAACCACTCTCGGCCCGTGATGCGGAGACATTGGATCCGACCTGGCTGGATACGGTCGCCATGGGCTGTGCGCATAAAAACCGCACCGTCAGCCAGACGGCCTGGTCGGTACTGACCGATATTCAACATGACCCGACAATGCGTCATCAGCATTCCCAGATGGCGGCGATTGCTGAACGGCTGGGGTCGCCACAAACCCCGCAACAGATGGCTGCCAGAGTGTCTCAACGACAGGAAAATATCCCCAGTTCGGACGCCGAACTCAGTAACAAATCTCCGGGTTCGGATACCGAACTAAGTCAAATTAAGCCCGGTTCGGATACCGAACCCAGTGTAAAACAGGAAGGCAAGACACCGGGTTCGCTTTCCGAACTCATGGTGAAATCAGTAACTTACGGTGCATCAACGAAACCGAACTGTAACGTACGTTCTTTCACACAGAGTGTGAATAAAACAACGTACGTACCTGAGTTGCCGGCCGAACTGCATAACATCATCGCGACGGATGATCAGCGGCAGATTGGCGTCCAGCTTAAGGCATTGCCTGCAGAGGTTGCCCGTCAGGTGCTGGAGAGTCTTGAGCAGGCGATGGCCAAAGGCACTCTGAATAACCCCACTGGATGGCTGCTGGCGGTCATCAAGCGCGCCCGAAACGGTGAGCTGTATGCGAGTGCAAAATCCCCAGAACCTGCCGGGCCTGTACCGCGACGCCAAATACCTTGCTCTGCAGCGCCAGCAAAAGCAACAGGTCCGGTCCGTCAACACCTGGCGTCGCGGGAACATGTAAGCGATGTTGTGGCCAAATTACGCCAGCAAATGATGCGGGCAAAAAATTAATAGTGATTGCAAAACTAGGTTTGTTCAAAAAATGCACACTGCTGACAGTGTCAGCAGTGTATGAAAATTGCACAGATTTGTTTGTGCCTCTGCTGAGGAATTTGGTGCTGGTTAAATAACGCTCAGTGCTGACAGTGTCAGCATTGAGCAAAATATAGGCAATTGTTGGCTTGGGAACTTTTCCTTTAGAAACCAAAAAGAGTTTTGGATTGCTGCTGATGGTGTCTGCCGAGACTATTTCAAGCCACACACGTTCCCGGAAGGATGCTTCTAATGGTTGAATCAGCAAAGAATAATGAACAAAAACCAGCGGCTGCACGCGCTGGTGCATTAAAATCCACTCTTACCGTAGAGCTTCATACCCTCTATGCCATTCGATTATGGGAAGGGCGACGTAGCCAAAACGCTGATCCTGAAACGTCGGGGAAGCGACGCCCTGATATTTATAGTATGCCCCGTTTTATTCTACGAGCAGGGCAGATCAATGAGGCTTCTGGTGAAGATAACCCTTATGCCGATGCTGCAATGGTCGCCCTGGAAGACACCTTAAATAAAGGTACGCAGTTACTTCAACAGGCTGTTGCCGAGCTGGACAAAACACTGGCAAACATCCCTGCACAAATTTCTCTTTCAGATGTTGCTTCCGTGTCTCCTTTAAATATTGGTGTATTTAGTCGCACTCCTGTGGGATATCGCTGCGTTTTCCTTCTGGTCGGCTATGACCAGCTTGCGATGAAAGCCTTTCAAGCCTGGCACTATGGGCTTATATCACGTTCGGAACGCGACACTTTATTGGACCGAGGGGGGCATTGGATCCGTAGCGTATACGGTGTCGTCCAACACTATCGTCCCGCGAAGGTGACTCGAGATGATATTCGTCTCGAAACGCCCGCAGGTAAGGATGCGATCGCCCGTTTGGGTATGCCTGACGAAGGTATTATGTCGGGCGCAATACGCTCCTCTTTCTCTCCACCACTCAAGACCTCTGCATTAATTTCCTCTAAAAAAGGAGCTAAATCATGAGTATGAATCGACAGGTAAAGTCTTTTTTGATGCCAGGTGTACTCTGCACCGCGTTATTGTTAACGGGGTGCGCAGGCACCGAATTGGGTGAATGGAACAAAAAAATCAGTGACGCTGCCCATTCCCTGGCAACCGGTGGCAGCGGCGGCTCCAGCGAGGGCGGCATGCCCTGGATGACCCGGGCCGGTATTTCCGGGCCCCGGCAGGATGTGCATCATACTTATAGCCTCCCGGTGGACGTTGATACCGCGGCGGCGCGCCTGAAAAGTCATTATCAGTTCATCTCCTCCGAGGAACTTGAGAGTCTGCGGCAGCGTGATCAGCACGGCGACTGGAGCGCGAGCTCCATTGATGAAGCACGCCCGGTCTGGTCAGCAAATCGGGGAAGTTATTACAAGATGGGGCAGGAATGGAAAGGCAATGATCGCCTTGAGCTCGAAGTGGTCAAGTCCGGTGCCGGCAGCCGTCTGAAAGTGACATACAGCTCACCGGATGCGTCGCACCTGACCGACGCTTACCTTGGGAGACTGATGACGCAGCTACAGCAGGTTGCCAAAGGTCAGGGCTGAGGGAGGTTATCTGATGCAGCTCTACCTGTGTGAGAAACCCAGCCAGGGTAAAGATATCGGCGCCATTCTCGGGGCGACCCAGCGCAAGCAGGGCTATCTGGCGGGCGCCGGCGTCATCGTTACCTGGGCTATCGGGCACCTGCTGGAGCAGGCTCAGCCGGAGACCTACGGTGAACAGTTCGGTAACCCCTGGCGGGAGTCTGTGCTGCCTATCGTGCCTGCTCAGTGGAAAATGACGGTAAAAAAAGACACTGCCGATCAGTTTGCGGTCATCCGTGGGTTGCTCAAACAGGTTGATTCTGTAGTGATTGCGACCGATGCGGATCGTGAGGGGGAAGTGATCGCACGCGAATTACTGGAGCATTGCCACTTTACCGGCCCGGTCCAACGGCTCTGGTTGTCTGCGCTGGACGAGGCCAGTATCCGGCATGCGCTGGCAAACAAACTCCCTGGCGAGAAGACTGCACCCCTGTATGAGGCCGGCCTGGCACGCGCCCGGGCTGACTGGATGACGGGGATGAACCTGACCCGACTTTATACTCTAAAGGCGCGGGAACAGGGATACGGCGAGGTGTTGTCGATCGGGCGGGTACAGACCCCCACGCTGGCGCTGGTCGTGAACCGTGACCGCGAAATCGCCAACTTTATTTCCAAGCCGTACTGGCAAGTCAGGGCGAACCTGCAAAAGGATGGCATTACTTTTCCTGCGAACTGGGTGCCGGCTGCCAACTACTGCGATGAAGAGAAGCGCTGTATTCAGCAGAATGTGGCGCAGGCCGTGGTGCAGCTGTGTCAGCAAACAGGTCATGCCGTTGTGCTTGAGGTAGGGACCGAGCGTAAGAAAGAGTCCGCGCCGCTGGCCTTTGAGCTGGGGACGCTGCAGCAGGCTTGCTCACGCAAGTGGGGGATGAGCGCAAACCAGGTGCTGAGTATCGCGCAGTCGCTGTATGAAACGCACAAGGCGACCACATATCCCCGGACAGATTGCGGCTATCTGCCGACATCGATGCGGGAAGAGGTTGCCGATGTGCTGAGTGCGGTTACCCGCACGGATCCAACGCAGAGCGAAATTGTGGCCAGGCTCGACAGGGCCTTTGTTTCCCGCATCTGGAACGACAAAAAAATCACGGCGCACCATGGGATTATCCCGACTAAGCAGCCGTTCGATTTGAGCAAGCTGTCTGCCGATGAGCTGAAGGTCTATCAGCTGATCCGTCAGCATTACCTGGCACAGTTCCTGCCGTTACATGAAGTGGATGTGACTGAGGCTACCTTTAATATCGGCGGGCAACTGTTCCGCACCCGTGGCAAGGTCGAGGCGGTGGTAGGTTGGAAAGCTCTGTTCCAGCATGACGTGAGCGAGGTGAAAGAGGAGTCGGCCGACACGGATGATGTCCGGCTGCCGGCGCTGGTAAAAGGTGAATCCGTCGCGGTTGCCGGCGCGGAGCTTAAAACGCAGCAGACGAAGCCCCCGGGGCATTTTACTGACGGGACACTGATCGCCGCCATGAAAAATGCTGCGGCGTTCGTCAGTGACCCGCAATTGAAGAAGGTGCTGAAAGAGAACGCAGGGCTGGGTACTGAAGCGACACGTGCCGGTATCCTGGAAACGCTGTTTAAACGCGGCTACCTGGAGAAGAAGGGAAAAATCCTGCTCTCCACGCCGATTGCCGGCGAACTGATAGATGCGTTACCGACGGCGCTGACCAACCCCGGGATGACGGCGCTGTGGGAGCAGTCGCTGGACGAGATTGCCCAGGGCCAGATGACACTCGAGACGTTCATGAGTCGCCAGGCACAGTGGACGGGCCATCTGGTGGAGAAAGGTAAGACGCAAGCGGTGAAGTTCACTGCGCCTCCTTCACCGCCGTGCCCGACATGCGGTGGGACGATGCGCCGGCGTGCAGGCAAGAAAGGTGGCGGTGCCTTCTGGGGCTGCAGTAGTTATCCCACTTGCCAGGGCATCATCAACATTGATGCCAAAGGAAGCCGTAAGGCCAAGCGCTATAAAGCAAAATCACCGGCTAAAAATAAAACAACCGGAGCGGAGTAAGAGATTGTCTGATGTTTATCGCTGAAAGTTTTGCTAATGTGGGCAAGCTTTGATGCAGAGCACCCCGTGGCTGCGGATGGCAGGAAAGTTTAATGCATGGACAATTCTGCTTCAGCCCGTATCGATGGCCTCCACACTCAGGTTGATTGATTAAGCGCATGCGACTTCGTGAAAAGCGCGCCAGGAGTTTACTACCCCTCCTCGAAGTCAGATGAGATTTACTACCAGTTATGGTGCAAACTCCGCGGCGCAGTCTTTGACTGTGCCGTTTTTGTTTTCTCAATTCACAAAAATGATATTCCTGGTTGACAGCAGCAGCACCTGAACTAAAAATGAACAGGCTTACTTGTTGTCTTCGGACAACCACCAATGCTCAGTGGGTCTGTGATGAGCGCCTTCGGGTGACCCTGCTGTTAATTGACAGCCACTAATGATCCCGTTACCTGAGAGGATCGCCTTCGGGTGGTAACAAAAGAACGCTTCCTTAGCCTGAGAGGGAGTACGTAGCTTAGCTGCGTGGTACATCTGCCCGCCTTTGAGAGTAGATATCGTTGATAGTGAGCGCGACTTTGCGTAACGATTAAGGCTTATTCAATCTGATCAGACTGTCAGGATATGGCGTATACCCATACCTGGCTCCCGACGGGAAATACTTTTCCCGTCAGGGAAGGTGTATTTCTCCGTCACCGAATCTTTACTCCTGGAGAAAACATCATGTCTACCCAATCTCAGCAAGCATCTACCAAAACTGAATACTTCAACCTGACTATCAAGGGCATGGGGTACCTCAGCAACATTCGTCAAGTCAATGGGCCGAATGGCACCTTTATCAGCTGTGTCGTCAATGGACTCTCCGGTCCTACCGATAACGCCAGTTACACGCGTTTCGATGTAACGGTCGCCGGTAAAGAAGCCAGCAGCCTGATCAACCGCTGTCAAAAATCGGTTGATGAAGACAAGAAAGTCCTGATTGGTTTTGTGCTCAGCAATCCAAAAACGGACATCTTCACGCTCAACAGCGGCGAACATGCCGGTGAACAGCGCGTCAGTCTCAAAGCCCGCCTTATCAAGGTCGATTGGATCAAAATCGGTCAGGAAAAGGTATATCAGGCTGAGAAGTCCGACTCTACGCCGCCTCAGCAGGGTTCCGCACAGC
This sequence comes from Serratia sp. MMO-28, assembly GCF_037199905.1. NCBI lineage: Bacteria > Pseudomonadati > Pseudomonadota > Gammaproteobacteria > Enterobacterales > Yersiniaceae > Serratia > Serratia sp. MMO-28. The sequence goes on along the minus strand of NZ_JBBCVB010000006.1, from coordinate 145,109 downwards.
AACAATACGCGGAAAACTCTTTCTGATAACGCCCTCTACGCCTCGATTTTTCGGGGCGTTTTTCCCTTTCTAATTCTATTCCCCTATGAGGATTCGATTATGGCGTCTCGCGGCGTAAACAAAGTCATACTTGTCGGTCATCTCGGCCAGGATCCTGAAGTCCGTTACATGCCAAATGGCGGTGCGGTGGCTAACATTACCCTGGCGACCTCTGAAAGCTGGCGCGATAAGGCAACCGGTGAGCAGAAAGAAAAAACCGAATGGCACCGTATCGTGCTGTTCGGCAAGCTCGCTGAAATTGCCGGCGAATACTTGTGTAAAGGCTCGCAGATTTACATAGAAGGCTCCCTGCAGACCCGCAAATGGACCGATCAGGCCGGTGTTGAAAAATACACCACTGAAGTCGTCGTCAACATTGGCGGCACTCTGCAGATGTTGGGGGGGCGTTCGCAACCTGCCAACGCCGGACAATCAGGCCAGGGCAGTTGGGGGAAACCTCAGCAACCGCAACCTTCGCATAGCGGTACGCCGGCTCAGCAACCCCAGCCAGCTCAACCGGGTGGAAATGCAGCGCCGATGGATTTTGACGATGACATACCGTTCCTTGGGTTTGGTTATGGTATCGCAAAATCAGCCATTTACGCTTTGTGATCGTCGGGAGACATTATGCCGACAATACTTAGAGTAGGTGGTTTTCGCTTTTACTTTTACAGCCATGAACCTAACGAACCGGCGCATGTCCATATTGATAAGGGCAATGCAACCGCTAAAATATGGTTACATGATGTCAGTATTGCGCGTAGTGTGGGATTTGCATCACATGAACTGCGTATACTGCAGCGTCTGGTGACTGAACATCGGACACTTTTACAGGAGGCCTGGGATGCTTACTTTACGCAATGAAAATGATCTGCGTGTAATGAATGTCCGCATCGATGATGACCGTTTGTCGGTTGATTTGATGGATGGCCGAACTATTTCGGCACCGTTAGCCTGGTATCCCCGGCTTGCGGCCGGTACGCAGGCGCAACGGGAAAACTGGGAACTCTGCGGGGCTGGAATGGGTATACACTGGCCAGATCTGGATGAGGACTTGAGTACGGAAGGGTTGTTGATGGGAGCGAAAGGCGTTACTCGTACCCCTTCATTATCCTGATGTTGTTCTTCGTCATCTGACACTAAACGCTGACCTTCGGGTTGGCGTTTTTTTTTGAATAGCAATAAAGAGTTGTTAATTGAGCCTCCCGGACGGTAACCGCACAGTGACACCTGCCAATTGTCACTGAACAGGAAATCTTCCGGATGAAAAAAACAATTCTCTTCTCTTCCCTGGCTGCACTCATGCTGACCGGGTGCGTTACTCAGCAGCCACTGCAGCAACGCGATATTTCCCCTGTCACGCCTTCGGTTACCGTCACCCGCAACGTTCAACCGGTCAGCCCGGATGCTTATGGGCAGGTGCCTGAGGTCGTGCGCTACGACCGTTATTTACTGGTCAGCACCGACCCGGCGGCCGTTCAGCGTGATCCGCTCTCGCAAATCATCGATATCCGTATTCCGGCATCAGTAAAACCGACGGTGGCTGACGCGTTGTGTTATGCGCTGCGCCAGTCGGGCTATTCACTGTGCGCGACTGGACCGGCAAACGGCGTGCTGTACCGGCAGGCGTTGCCGGCGGTGCAGTACCAACTGGGACCGATGCGTTTGCGTACCGCGCTGCAGGTACTGGCAGGCCCCGCGTGGCAGCTTGAGGTAGACGACGTGCAACGTGTTGTCTGCCACAGCCTGCGTGACGGGTATCAGTTGCCGGCGACACAGCTGCCGCCAGTGACGGTGGTGCCGGCCAGGGCGGTTTCAGCACCGGTTTCAGCGCATCCTGCTGCGACGGTCATTGCACCTCAGCCCGTTAACGCCGTACCGACAACCGGCGGGTGGCTGAAAAAATGACTGAGCATAATGACGAAATGATGCCGATGACACCGGCAAAAAAAGGGTTGCTACGCAGCAAGACCTTCTGGGGGGCAACGGCCGGCGTCGTTGTTGTCCTGGTGGCTGGACTCGTCGGCTCAGGGGCTATCAGGCATGTCGACCAGCGTATTGCCCTGCTTGAGCAGGCACAGAAAGCACTGGCGCCGCAGGATGGCATGAACTCTATGGCCGATGAGCTTCAGGCGCAGACTAAACAGCTTAAGAGCCTGGCTGAGCGTCAGGACTCGCTCATGCGGCAGGTTGGGGCGCTGACGTTAACCAATGGGCTACCGGAGAAACTTGAGCAGCAACTGCAGGCTCAACAGGTTGAGTTAAATGCGCTGAAAGACAGCATTGAGTCCGTGAAAAAGTCAGCGACTGAAAAGCTTGTACCGACTGTAGCCCCCTCAACGGACGTCCCCGCTGCACCTTCAGCGACCGCCAAAATCACCCCAAAGCACAAGCCCACGCCAATTAAACCCTCCCCGCGTAATGCGGTACCTCGTGTGGCGCGCAAAGCGCCATTCGTGCTGACCGGGGTGGAGCAGCGCGGTACGTCGGCCTTTGCGGCTGTGGCGCCGCTGGGGTTCAGCGATTTGTCGCAGGTGCGGTTAATCGGGGAAGGGGAGTCGGTCGCCGGCTGGATCCTGGTCAGTGCCGGTTACGGGCAGGCGACGTTTCGTGTGAACGGCCGGCTGCAGACCGTCAGCGCCCAATAAGGAGAGCGTGATGAAACTGAAATACAGCGTAATTTCCCTGATGCTGCTGAGCCCATTATCACAGGCGGCGCAGCAAACGGCCATCGAGAACAGCCAGTCTACCCTGAGTGAGATTCAGCAGAGCCAGGCGAACAAGACGGCGCAGCAGGGCAGGCAGTGGGGCCTCAGTGGGGAAGAGTACCAGCGTTATCAGCAGTTGATGGATGGCCCTCGCGGGACGCAGTCTCCGGGGCTTGATCCGCTAACTGCCCTTGGCATCGAAGCACAGAGCGATGCCGAGCGTAAAAAGTACGCGCAGCTGTGGGTAAGGCAGGAGTTCGCCCGCACCGAGAAAGAACTCAGGTTCCAGCGTGAGGTGGATGCGGCCTGGCAGCGCCTTGGTGTGTTGCCGGTGAACATGGGGAATGCGGCCGGTATCGCACATGACACCGGCGGGCGACTGGCACTGTTCGTGAAAGCGAAGGACTGCGGTCAGTGCGATGCACGCCTGGCGGCGGTGCTGGCAGATAACCGACCGGTCGACATTTACCTCGTCGACAGTAAAGGGGATGACAGCCTGCTGCGTAACTGGGCGAAGGCGCATCACATTCCCGTCGACAAGGTGCGCGCACGTCAAATCACGCTGAATCATGACGGTGGCCGCTGGATGAAATTCGGCAACGGCCTGATGCCGGTGGTGCTGCAACAAGGGGAAAACGGATGGACACTCGCCGCGTTCTGACCCGGGGGCTGTTGCCCCTGCTTGCCTTCCTCACCGTTGTGAGCGGTGGCGTCGTACATGCTGCCACCCAGCAGGTGCCTTCCGGTTACCGGGAGGTGGCGCTGCGTCACGGGGTGCCGCCGGAGTCCCTGTATTCGGTGGCGCTGGCTGAGACCTCGATGGCGCCGAAAAGCATCATCTCGGTGACTCGCGGGGCCGGCCCGGCCCCGGATGTGGAGCGTCCCTGGCCCTGGACCATTAACGTGGCCGGCAAAGGGTATCGGTACGCCAGCCGCCTGCAGGCCTGGGAAGCACTGCAGCGCTTTTTGAAAACACATCCTCGCAAGCGCATCGATGTCGGGATTGCCCAGGTCAATCTGGGCTGGAACGGCCATCACTTCACGTCGACCTGGGAGGCGTTTGACCCTTACACCAACCTCAACGCGGCAGCGGCCATCCTGCGGGAATGCTATGACCGCAATCCCGGAAGCTGGCTAGTTGCCGCCGGGTGTTATCACCATCCCGCCGGCGGCGCCCCGGCAGCCCGGTATAAATCCATCGTGAGTGGCAAGCTGGCACGCCTGAACGGCAGGGGGTCTGCTCCGGTTCGGGTGACCAGTACAACCCCCACGGCTACGGTGTTACCGGCACAAACGGCGGCGCTGACCTGGATTGAACCACGGAACCCATAATTATGAAAAAAGTGAATTTTCTGCTGTTCGGCCTGAGTCTGGTGACCACCACGGCATTGGCCAACCTGAATGTCATCGCTGATATCGGTGGCGATGACGTATCACCTTATTTTGAGGGGATTAATCGGCAGGGTGACGCGGCAGCGCCGCCGGTCATGCCGCAAGCCCCTGTATCTGCTGATGAAGTTGAAGTGGCCGTATTGCCGGTGACGACACCGGAACTGACCCCGGGTGTGGTAGCGGCGCGCCCGCTGCAACTGCCCGGGATTGGTGCGCTGTTTATTGTGGGTGATGACGATGCCAGCCGACTCTGGCTGCAGGCGAATGCGGAACAACTCAAATCCCGGCATGCTGCGGGCCTCGTCGTTAACGTCAGCAACCTGCCTGCCCTGCAGGCGCTGCGTGAGCTGGCACCGGGGGTGCCGATGGCGCCGGCCTCCGGCAGTGAGTTGGCGCGCCGGCTGCAGCTGTCGAATTACCCGGTACTCATCACTGATATCGGTTTGTTCCAGCAGGTCACACCATGATATCGGCGCAACACATCACCGCAGCATTGATGGTGAACCCTGTGCTGACGGTTGTGCTGATCGTGCTGTTTGTTGCTGTCATGATTGGGCTGAACAGCCGTGGTCGGGAGACAGCCAGCCGTCGGCGCCATCGCCGACATCAGGCGACGGCCACGCGGGTGCTGGCGCGCTTACCGTTACTGGGCGGTGATGGCCAGCGTCTGGCCTACCTACGCAAAATCAACCCCTATGTATTCGAAGAGCTGTTGCTCCTGGCCTTTGAGCGCCAGGGGTATGCAGTTATCCGCAATACCTCCTACAGCGGCGACGGTGGCCTGGACGGTCAGGTCATTATCGAAGGCAAGACCTACCTCATCCAGGCCAAGCGTTACGGCCGGACGATCACACCGTCCCATATCACGAGTTTTGGTGCGTTGCTGCGAGATCACCATTGTGACGGTTTTTTCATTCATACCGGCCGTACCGGTCAACTGAGCCGGGTGTTGTTGCAGAACCATCCCCACGTCCACCTGGTCAGTGGCCGAAAGCTGCTTGCGTTGCTTGCCGGCAATACAGAGTGGCTGCTTTTTTTAACCGTGAATTCGGTCACCAACCCGAATGATAAGGAAGGTCGTCATGAGTAATCGTCATGTGATGGAAGCGCTGCTGCGCCCGGCGGTAGAATTGAATACCGCGATCGTTGCCGGTGCTGCGGCTGCGATTTGTTTTGTTGCTCCCTGGTCGGTCGCCCTGGCGCCGTCAGTGAGTTATGTCACCGCCGGCGGGTTTGCAGTGCTGTCCGCAGTACGAGCACGGCAGGGCCTGCGGGTGGTCCGTTATCGCCGTAATCTGCGTCGGTTACCGCGCTATGTCATGGAAAGCCGACAGATCCCGGTGAGCCGGCAGCGGCTGTTCCTGGGGAAGGGATTTCGTTGGCAGCAAAAGCACACCCAGCGCCTGATGGATACCCGCCGTCCGGAGGTGGAGAAATACGTCCAGCCGCCGCAGTTGTACCAGATGGCGCGCCGTCTGGAGCTCAAAACCGAATACACCCTGCCATGGTTGTCCCAGCTGTTGCGCAAGGACTCCCCGCTGAACCCGGTGCGGCCGTTGCCACCGGTTGGAGGAAACCCGGCCATTCACGGCATTGAACCCGATGAGCTTGATGTCTCGATGGCGCTGGGCGAACGTGTGGGCCACAGCCTGGTGCTGGGCACTACCCGCGTAGGCAAGACCCGCCTGGCAGAGCTGCTTATCACCCAGGATATACGCCGCGGTGACATCACCATCGTGTTTGATCCAAAAGGGGATGCGGACCTGCTGCGGCGTGTCTGGGCTGAAGCCCACCGTGCCGGTCGCGGGGATGAGCTGTTCATCTTCCATCTGGGCTGGCCGGATATCTCGGCACGCTATAACGCCGTCGGGCGCTTTGAACGAGTCTCCGAGGTCGCTGGTCGTATCTCCGGGCAGTTGAGCGGGGAGGGCAACAGTGCGGCGTTCCGTGAGTTTGCCTGGCGATTCGTCAATATTGTGGCGCGTGCCCTGGTCGCACTGGGTCAGCGTCCGGACTATCAGTTGATCACCCGTTACGTGAACAACATCAGCGAGCTGTATGAGACCTACGCAAAGAAAGTGATTGAAGCGCGTATGCCGGCGCTGCAGCAACAAATCGACAACAGCCTGCAGGTGCTGACGGAGGACGATGTGCCGCGCAATATGCAGGGCCAGCCGAACGCGATAAAAATCATGGCGGTGGAAATGGCGCTGAGTTCCGAGGCCGGCAAGCAGCTGTATGACCCCATTCTCGATGGCCTGCGGTCAGCCGTCCGTTATGACCGTACTTACTTCGATAAAATTGTGGCGTCACTGCTGCCGTTGCTGGAAAAACTCACCACCGGCAAGACCGCCGAGCTCCTGGCACCGAACTATATGGATATGAGCGACCCGAGGCCCATTTTTGACTGGGAACAAGTTATCCGCAAGCGCGGTATTGTCTACGTGGGGTTAGATGCCTTGTCGGACGGGGTGGTCGCCTCTGCCGTTGGCAACAGCATGTTTGCCGATCTGGTGTCGGTGGCCGGCCATATCTACAAACACGGTATGCACGGCGGGCTGCCAACCCGCGCTGACGGCAAGCTGCCGATCAACCTGCATTGTGACGAGTTCAACGAGTTAATGGGCGATGAATTCATTCCGCTTATCAACAAAGGCGGCGGCGCCGGTATGCAGGTGACGGCCTATACGCAAACCGAGTCGGATATCGAGGCGCGCATCGGCAGTACCGCGAAGGCGGCTCAGGTGACGGGGAACTTCAATACCCTGATTATGCTGCGCGTGCGTGAGAACCGGACCGCACAGTTGCTGACAACACAGCTCCCGGAGGTCGATATTTACACCAAAACCCTGGTATCAGGGCATGCCGATACGGCCGATGTGGAGAAGGGACAGGATTTTACTTCCAATACCCAGGACCGCGTCGGTACTGTGAAAGCCCCTCTGCTTGCCCCGGCGGACGTGATTAACCTCCCGAAAGGGCAGGCGTTCGCGCTACTGGAAGGTGGTCAACTGTGGAAAATTCGGATGCCACTGCCCTGCGGTGACAGGGATGATGCTTTGATGCCGGCCAACCTGCAGAAGATTGCCGAGGAGATGCAGCGCAACTACCGTACCAGCGAGTCCTGGTGGTCTGCCAGCACGGTAATGCCTGATGCGGTTATGAAAGGGGGGCTGAATGTCGCAAGCGGTGAATAATCAACCTCAGCAGCCCGTACAACCCCGTAAGCATGGGCTGTTTTACAACGTGCTGTGGGGCTGGCCCTGGATGCTGATCGGGATGTTCCTGGCTTCGCTTTTGGTGAGCCTGGTGATCGAATATGTCGGGATGGCATTTTTCTGGCCAGAGCTTGGCGCATCGCACAGTGAAGCGGTGATGAACACCGAGTTGGGGTACCTGTCCTCTGAATTTACACGCAGCCTGCTGCTGTCTGAACCGTCAGTGACCGTCACTCGTTGGATCATGATGGCGTATCAATGGACCTTCGTGGACAGTGGCTTTTTGGACTGGATTAAGCAGGCGTATGACACCCAGGTACACAGTCAGAATGCGGTTGCCAGGGAACTGAACAGCTGGAGTGGTTGGCTGGCTACCACGCTTAAAGAGTACCTGATGGCGACGGTGTACGTCACCGTCATCACCCTGGTACGTGTGACCATTTTGGTGCTGTCCATCCCGCTGTTTATCCTGGTGATGCTGGTCGCGCTGACCGAGGGGCTGGGGCGACGTGATATTCGGCGCTACGGTGCCGGCTATGAGTCGAGTTTTGTGTACCACCATGCCAAGCGGATGGTGAAGCCGGCGGTGTATATCCCCTGCATGCTGTACCTGTCATGGCCAACGGCGGTATACCCCAATCTGCTGTTGTTGCCGGCTGCTATTCTGCTCGGCATTGCGGTAACGGTAACGACAGCCTCCTTTAAAAAGTATCTCTAGAGCGAAAACTCGAGCTGGACGGCGGCGTACAAAACTGGCTTTTGTGCGCTGCCGTCAGCAGACAAGCCGCTGTGCGGCGCGGCAGTATTTCCAGGCTTAAAAACCATCAAAACTTCATAACGAGTTACCTGCTGTCCTTCTTGTTCGAACCATTTATTGTCCTCTGAATGTCCCCTAAATATTTTTGTGGCTCTGCAATTTAATCGAAAACGAGGTGTTGAATGAATCTGTATATTTGCGCTGTTATTGCTCTTGAGGCTGTTATTCTAGCCACACTGCTTAAACCTATTTTAGAGAAAGCCCCTCCGGAAAACCGTGTTCAACGTTGGTTACGTGTCCTGCAAGTACTTGCGATCTTGTGTATTGGGGGATCTATGTTCCTTTTCAGTGTCGTGATGCATTTATGAGGTCGGGCTGATTCTGATACTGGTATTACTGCCGTTGGTGTTACCAACGGTGCAAACTGATACCCCCTTCTCTTATTGCTGCTGATGTACAAAATAGGCCTTTGTACAACAATAGTGTCTGCAGACCGCTTATTTAGCTTCATGCGCTTCCCCTGGCTAAAAATTATCAAAATTCTATAAAGAGTTATCCGCTGACCTCCCGCCCCATCTGTCGCACCCTGAGAGCACCCTAAATCATCAAGGAGTGCTTGTGTATGCCTATCCCCGTTGTTCGTGGTCTCGGTGCCGGCTGTTTGCTGGGGCTGACTTTGCTGACCGCACTGCCTGCCTTTGCCGCTGAAAAAGATGAGCTGGCCTCTGCCCAGCGCATGCTGATTCAGGTGCAGGCAGCACTTGAACGTGCGCGTGTTGCCGCCGTTCAGGCTGACCCGTCGGAGCGCGGTCGTTTCTTCTTCGACTATGCCCGCGCTACCGCCGATCTCAAAACCATCAATGCCGGCATTGACCGCTATCTGGAACCCTCGCGTGCCCAACCACGTGATGGCAGTGCGGTGGCCGGCAACTACCGTCGGGAGCGCCCCTGATGGCCATGACCGGTGCGCAGGAGCAGGCCTTCAAGGCGGCCAGCGGCGGTGTTGAAGTCAATATTCTGTCGCTGATTTGCATCGGTGGGTTACTGGCGGTGCTGTTTGTCTGGGCGGCCTGGGCGCTGACCGATATCTGGAAAGGGTGGAGCAACGAAAAGCTTCGCAACGCAGCGATGGTGCAGTTTGCCGTCAGGCTCGTGTTGTTGCTGCTCGTTGTTACCTGGATGTTTGCCAGCTGACCCCGGTGAGGCGCTGGACCGTTTTTCACGTTATTAATTTCACTCTGCAAAAAGGAATGCTTTATGAATGCTGTAGCTCGTTTTTTCCGTCACTTTTCTGCGCGTGTCGCGGTAGCGACTTCTCTGGCTTATGCCGCTAGTCAACCTGCGCAGGCTGCACTGCCGAGCGTTGAGCCGCCGTCTTCCGGCGGTGGCGGTGGACTGATGGATACCCTCAAAGGTTACATTCAGGACGGCATCGTCATCCTGGGGCTGGTCGCTGCCGCCGTGGCGTTTCTTGTGGTAGCAAACTCTGCAATCTCCACCTTCCATGAGGTGCGCGAAGGTAAATCCAACTGGGGTAAGTTCGGCGCCATTATCGTGGTCGGTATTGTGCTGCTGGTTGCGGTTATCTGGCTGGTCGGCAAGTCCGCCGAAATCCTGTTCTAAGGTGACCCGTCATGCAGACTATCCGATTTTTACCTGACCGCCTCAATGCCGAGCCTGTCGTCTTCCGGGGGTTCACCACCCCGGAGATGGGACTGGCGGCGTTGGCGGGTGTAGGGCTGGGTCTGCTCGTGTCGTTGCCGTTTTTTCCCCTTGCCGGCTGGGTCGTGATACCCACCGGCATGCTGGTGACGCCGCTTCTCGTCATCTGGTTTGGGGGCAGCCGGTTGACGCGTCTTAAGCGCGGTAAACCGGAGAATTATATCTGGCAGCGCCTCGAGGCGCGTAAACGTCGCATGGGGTGGGGGGATCCCACCCTGATTATCGACAAACAGGGCTGGTCGTTGCGTCGCAGCCGCGTTGTTAAGAGGTCCACATGAGCCGTTTCAGACATGCGGTTAAAAATCGCGATCAGCATATTCTCACGTTGCGTGTTGCCTGTGGCGTGCTGGTCGTTTTCCTTCTGGTAGCCAGCATCGGCTGGATGCGGGCACCGGCTAACCTGACTATTCATAATCCCCCCGACCTGCGTAGCGGCTCTACCCGTGCCTGGTGGGAGGTGCCACCGTCCACGGTCTACAGCTTCGGCTTTTATATCTTCCAGCAACTCAATGCCTGGCCAAAGAACGGTGATGTCGATTACCCGGCCAAAATTGCCGCGCTGTCTCCTTATCTGACGGATTCCTGCGCACGTTTCCTGAAGGCAGATGCCAAAAAGCGTAGCGAAAGTGGCGAGCTCGCCGGCAGAACGCGTGTGGTATTCGAAATCCCAGAGCACGGTTACAACGGCCGTTATAACCAGAGCCCAGTGACGGTCAAAGGCCGTGATAACTGGGTGGTGCGCCTGGATTTGGTGGCGGACGAGTCTTTCGCCGGTGAACCGGTGAAACGCGCACTGACACGTTACCCGTTGAAAGTGGTGCGCGCAGAAGGGGATCCGGAGCGTAATGAGTTTGGTTTGGCGCTGGATTGTTACGACAGCATGCCACAGCGTCTGGCTGCGGCGCCGGCGGAACCCGCGCCTGACAAGAAAGGAGTATTCCAATGATGAAAGCACGTGTTCTGGCGCTTTCCCTGAGTGTACTTCCCCTGGCGGCGACGTTCACCGTGCCGGTTACGCAGGCGGAAGAGCTGATGAAATGGGAGCGTATCCCGTTGCAAATCCCGCTGGCCGTCGGCAAGGAGCGGGTGTTGTTTGCCGATAAAAATGTCCGCGTCGGTTTCCCGCCGGCGCTGAACGGCAAGCTGCGGGTGCAAAGCAGTGGCGGCGCGGTCTACCTGAAAGCGGATGCGGCTTTCCCGCCAACGCGTCTGCAGCTGCAGGACGTCGAAAATGGGGAGGTTATTCTCCTTGATGTGACGGCATCGGACAAAGGCTCGGCCGAACCGGTGCGCATTGTCTACAGCGGTGACGTGACATCGGTCAGCAGCAGTAATGACGCGTCTGCTGCTTCAGGGGGAAACAACGCGGCGCCTGGGGCGGATAACGGCACCCAGGCGAAGCGTAAAAAAGTCAAATACAACGCGCCGCTGCCGGTTGTCCTGACGCGTTACGCAGCACAAAGCCTGTACGGCCCGGTGCGTACGGTTGAAGCGGTGCCCGGTATTCATCCGGTCAACCCGCACCTGCCGAAACGTATCACCACACTGTACCCGTCAGAGCCGGTGACCATCACGCCGCTGGGCGGCTGGGGTATTGGCAGCCGCAACGTGGTAGCGCTGAAGGTGCAAAACACTGCCAGCCGCAAAATCACGCTCGATCCCCGGGTACTGCAGGGGCAGTTTGTGACGGCGACGTTCCAGCACCGCTATCTTGGCCCGGTAGGGACTCCGGAAGACACCACCACGCTGTACCTGGTTACTGCCGGTCGCCTGGACGGGGCGTTTGTCGCGGAGCCATCAGCGGTTCGCAAAGCTGTAAAAGCGGCGAAGAAGGGAGCAAACCATGGCTGATGTGAAATCCAACATGTTGCCGAAAGTGATTGTGTTCGGCGTGCTGGCCACCGCGATCCTCGTCGGACTTAAGGCCTGCAGCGGCGGTAAAACACAGGAGGAGACTCTGCAGGCGCATAACGTTCTGGCCAGCATGTCGCCGGAAGAGCTGCGTGCGCTGGGCGTGGAGGGGGATACCCCGGAGGACACGTTGCGTACCCTGGTGGGCACCCTACGGACTACCCGAACCCAGCAGGCCGAGCTGCAGAAAAACATTGATAAAGTGCTGAAAGAAAACGAAGAACTTCGCAAGCGCAATACCAATGTGTCCGGCCAGGTCAATGAGGCTGTGGCCGGCTTCCAGAAGCAGGCCGAGCAGCGCCAGCAGCAGCTCCAGCAGGAGCAGCAGACGCTAATGGGGAAAATTCAGACGCTGACCGAGCAGTTGGCCGGAAATAAAGACAAGGCGAAGAACGACAGTGATATCCCGCTCGGTCTGGGGCTGGATGGCATGGGCGCGGGCGAAGGTGGTGCCGCCCCAGGCCAGGATGGCTTGATGTGGGTCGGGCCGAAGGACATGAAAGAACCCGACCCGCGTAATCCGAACAGCGCCAAAGATGGCCCGCAGTTCCCGACGTCGTTCCTGTCGGACAATGCCATCACGCGCCAAAAAGCTGCCTATGAGCAGCAGGTGAAAGGGCATACCAATGAAAAAGGGGCGGAGGAGAGCGCCGAGCCGGTGTTTACCCTGCCCGAGAACTCCACCCTGGTGGGCAGCCGCGCCATGACGGCGCTGTTGGGCCGGGTGCCGATCAACGGTACGGTGACCGACCCCTACCCATTCAAGCTGATGATTGGCAAAGACAACCTGACGGCGAACGGCATCGAGCTGCCGGACGTCGAGGGTGCGATTGTCTCGGGGACCGCCAGCGGGGACTGGACGTTGTCGTGCGTGCGCGGCCAGGTCAACAGCATCACCTTCGTGTTTGCGGACGGGACGGTCCGCACCCTGCCAAAACCCAACACCAATATGAATGCCAACGGCAGTAACAATAATGGCGGCAGTAATGCGAAGGATGTCAGCACCACCGCCGGCATCGGCTGGATCTCCGATGACAACGGTATCCCGTGCATCGGTGGAGAGCGTAAGTCCAATGCCTCGACCTATCTGCCGACGATCGCCGCCTTGTCGGCCGCCAGCGCCGCCGGGGAAGGGATCAGCCAGGGGCAATACACCACGCAAAACAATGTGAATGGCATCACCTCGACCATGACCGGTAATGCCGGCCAGGCCGTGCTGGGCAAGGCGCTGTCCGGCGGGATGAAAGAGACAGCCGATTGGGTGCGTGAGCGCTACGGCATGATGTTCGACGCCGTGTATGTTCCCCCGGGTCAGAAACTGGCCGTGCACATTACCCGCCAGCTGGCGATCGACTTTGAGACCAAAGGGCGCAAGGTGCGTTATGACGACTTCAGCCTGCCAGGTGAAGACGGCAGCACCGGCGGGCTGGATTAACACGTCATTCAGAGGAGGAGAAACATGCTGTGGCGTCAATGCGCAAGGATGAGTCGCCCGCAGAGCTGGGCGCTGGTCTTGCTGTCCTGCAGCGCGTTTTGGCTGGGTGTGCTGCTCCTGCTGTGTTTGCTTATAAGAGAATGATAATCATGCGGAAAAATCTATTTAATCGAGTCCTGGCCACTGCTGTCATCGTCAGCGTCATGGCGCTGGCCGGCTGTTCAACGTCGAAAGAGGAAATGCTGCCACCGGGCGACAGCTCGATGCTGGAATTGTGGCAGGGTGAGGATGGCGGCGGAACGGCGCGCAATGCGGTGGCGGCGCGCGACAGCCTGCGCCGGCCGCTCACCGAGCGCGAAAGCCAGGCAACAGCCGCGAGCGATCGCAGCTACAGCCGCACGCAGGAAAGCGAAATCAGCCAGCAGTTCCCGCGCCTGCCGAATCCCGATCTTGTGATGTACGTGTTCCCGCACCTGGCGGATGGCAACGCGCCGGTGCCGGGGTACAGCACCGTGTTTCCTTTCTACAGCCAGGTGCAGTATGCGATGCCGGGTGAACGGACGGAGGCTTACTGATGCGGTTTTCCCTGTTTGATAAAAAGCGCCTGGCGCGAAAAAAGCCGGCAGCTGTTGCCCAGGACGCACTGAACGTGACCGAGGACGGTGTGCCGCTGTCTGTCGACGGCCGTGAGCCATTACGGCGCCAGGGCAAGATGACGGTAAAGGATGAGCAGCAGGTGTATCACGCCAATCCGTCCATCGTTGATTACCTGCCCTGGGCGGAGTTTCTCGACCGTGAGCAGTGTATCCTGCTCGATGACGGCGTATCTGTCGGCGCTGTGTTTGACATCACGCCGGTGGCGACCGAAGGGCGGACGGACGATCGCCTGGAGCAGATGCGTGACACGGTTGAGGATGCCCTGCAGGACTCGTTTGACGAACATGATGAAAACCCCTGGATCGTGCAGTTCTTCTGCCAGGACGAGAACAATGTCGAGGCGTATATCGACAGGCTGCGACAGTATGTCAAACCCCACGCGCAGGGCAGTGCGTTTACTGAAGACTGGTTGAAAGAGACTGAGCGCCATCTGCGCGGGATTGCCCGTCCGGAAGGCCTGTTCAAAGATACGCTGATAACAGACCAACCGTGGCGTGGGCAGCAGCGACGGACCCGCATGGTGGTCTATCGCTGGATTGGTAAGAGCAATCATGATCCGATGCCACCGATTGCCATGCTGAATCAGACCTGTGAGCGCGTGACCGGGGCCCTGGCCGGTGCCGGCGTTGCCTGCGTGCGCCAGAACGGGGCGCAGGTCCATGACTGGTTGCTACGTCATTTTAACCCCAGCCCGGAGTGGGTGGATAAAGAGACGCTGTACCGCGATGCCGCCTATTTTGACAGCCGTGACACGCCGGAAGGCGCGATGCCGGTGCAGAATGATTTTGCCGAAACCCTGCTGTTCACCCCGCCCGTATCCGATCCTGATCACGGCGTATGGTGGTTCGATAACCAGGCGCATTGCGCCATTCCGGTCGAGAAACTGCGCCGTCCGCCGGAGCCGGGCACAATCACCGGTGAAATGAAACGCGGCGAGAAGAAAATCAATGCGCTGATGGATCTGTTCCCGGAGGGGACGATGGTGTGCATGACGATTGTGGTGCAGCCTCAAGACACGCTGGAAAACGATTTTAACCGGCTTGCCAAAAATGCCGTCGGTGAAAATACTGAATCTGGCCGCGTGCGCCAGGACGTGGCGCAGGTGAAAGAGTACCTGGGCAATCGCCACAAACTGTACCGTGCCGGTATCACCTTCCTGCTGCGCGCCGGCGATCTGACCACGCTCAATCACAAACGTGTCGAGCTCACCAACGTGTTGCTTGGCGCCGGCCTGCAGCCGGTTCGCCCGGAGTTTGATGTGGCGCCGCTCAATACCTATCTGCGGGCGTTGCCGATGTGTTTTAACCCGGAGACGGACAAGAAACACTGGTACACCCGCCTGACCTGGGTACAGCATCTGGCCGGCCTGTTACCGGTGACTGGCCGCGAAACCGGGACCGGTCACCCCGGCATGAGCTTCTTCAACCGCGGTGGGGATACGCTGACGTTTGACCCGCTCAACAAGCACGACCGGAGTCAGAATGCGCACATGCTGTATTTTGGTCCGACCGGCGCGGGGAAATCGGCGACGTTGTGCGCGACCCTGTCGCAGCTGATGGCAATACACCTGCCGCGGCTGTTTATTGCCGAAGCGGGGAACTCGTTCGGACTGCTCGCCGATTACTTCGAGAGCCAGGGGCTCAGCGTCAACAAGGTGAGCATCAAGCCGGGCAGTGGCGTCTCGTTGCCGCCGTTTTCCTACGCGCACAAGCTGGTCGAAGACGAATTAACGACGCTGGCCCTGGATGAAAATGACCTGCCGGACATCGATGCCGATGACGACGAGGATGAGGACAAGCGCGATTACCTGGGGGAAATGGAGATCTCGGCGCGCATGATGATCACCGGCGGCGATGCGAAGGAAGAACATGAACTGAAACGCGCCGACCGCGCGATGATCCGCGAGGCGTTGCTGATGGCTGCGCGGCAGACCTATGACGAAGGGCGGCAGATGTTGCCGGCAGACCTGCAGAAGGCGCTGTATGCCATATCCAAAGACGAAGGGAGTGATATCCGTAATGAGCAGCGCCGGGCCAAAGCGGCGGAAATGGCGGAGTCGCTCGGGATGTTTACCCAGGCCGGCAGTTTTGAAGCGGAGCTGTTTAACCGCGAAGGCAGCCTGTGGCCAGAGGCGGATGTGACCCTGATTGACCTTGGGCATCTGGCACGTGAAGGCTATGAGGCGCAGATGGCGCTGACGATGGTGAGCCTGACCAACACCATCAACAACATTGCCGAACGGGACCAGTACTCGGAGCGGGATATCGTGTTCGCGGTGGATGAGGCGCATATCGTGACGGTGAACCCGCTGTTGGCGCCGTACATGACCAAAATCGTCAAAATGTGGCGTAAGCTCGGCGCCTGGCTGTGGCTGGCCACGCAGAACCTGAAAGACTTCCCGGATATTGCCGAGAAAATGTTGAATATGGCGGAGTGGTGGGTTTGTCTGACGATGCCGCCGGAGGAGGTCAACGACATTGCCCGCTTCAAGGCGCTGACCGAGGAGCAAAAGGCGGTGCTGCTGTCGGCCAGCAAACTCTCCGGCTGTTATACGGAAGGTGTGGTGCTGTCGAAAAAACTCGAGGCGCTGTTCCGTGCAGTACCGCCGAGCCTGTACCTGGCGCTGGGGATGACCGAAAAAGAAGAGAAGGCCGAACGCCGCGCGCTGATGCAGGAATTTGGCTGCAGCGAGCTCGAGGCGGCGCGAAGGGTAGCGCAAAAGCTTGACCGCCTGCGCGGCCTGGCGGCGAACGGGGAGGCACGGGCTGCATGATGACCCTGAAATATCCTGAACCGGTTGTGCGTTCTCAAGACCTGGTCATTCGAGAACCGGCGTTGTTTACCCTTCCCCCGCAGGGGGTGGCTACCCTGAGCGCAACAGATGCGCAGGGACTCGACACGTTCTGTACGGCTATTCGGGCTCGGTTGTCAGGGCCAGTTCGGCTTACCGCCCACCCGCATCGCATCGGGAGTCGTACCAGTGTGGCTCTGCATCTTGAGGGGCGACTGGGGCGTTGCATCGATGTGCTGATCACGGTGACCGGCAGTACGTTGTGGCCTCAGCCGGAAGAGTATGATCACCCGCGCTGGTATATCACCGTGCCAGACGCGGCGGATGTGGTGTACCTGCTTCTCCACCTGAGCGAGCTGTGTGAGCGATTTAGGGTTAACTGATAACACTGCAGAAGTTAACGAACACTTCATACTATCTGGTATCTGAGCCAATTTTTGAGAGTATGTTTTCATTTGATCATCGGCCCTCTGGCCGGTTTTTTTTTATCCGGATAGCGGTATACTATTCGCTATTACAGGAGGAGATGACGTGGCGATAACTGAAGAAGCATTATCGAAGTCAGGTTTTACGACGAAAGATATACAGAAGCTCCGAAATAATAGTGCCAATTATGGTTCAACTGTAGATGTCATTGTTTCAGACCTGGCGAAGCGGTTCTTGATCAATGTCTGGGTGACGTTTGGGGTTGTTTTGGTGTGTTTGATAGCGCTGATTCTGGGGTCTGTTGACAGCGCATTATCTGGTGTGTTTGCCGGTTTATTCGTTTTAGCCATCGGTTGGTTAACTGTTCCGGCTGGCCTGGCATATAAATCCTGGCGTTTCAGAAAACGGGCTCAATGAGCTGAGTCTGTTGTCGTTGTCATTAAATCGAATACAACTTTTGCCTTAAGTCCATAGCCTACTATTTTCATTGTCAACATAGGTCTGTTCATGGTTTCGACCTTGCGATAAAAATCAGTCGGTAGATAGTGGAACAGCCGCCATGTTCCAGGTCTTCTGAGTAATCCGAATATGCTGTAAGCGTTAGCTGTGAGGGTTACTGCTTTAAAAGCACCGAGACCACTATCTCGGCTGAATCCCATAAACTCAGCGGTTGCCATGACACCATTAGCGAGGATCCCTTCAGAATCAGGTTTGCTTTGTACTTGCTGATCGAATTCTCGTGAAAGCGTATTGAAGCCATCAGCGATAAGTATTACTCCCGCCATGACGCCGATAGGGGTTCCTGTCGCTGCTATTGCAAATCCACCTACAACTTCCAGACCGGCCAGGACGACGTTAACTGCCGTGATGGCATAACCCACGACTTTGTTGTTTTCCTTGATAAATTCTACCTTTGCATACAGTTTGGCGGCCTTTGTTCTGAGTAAGCGATCTTGCTCGAGAAGATTTTCATTTTCTGCTCTTAAGTTCTTTAAATAGGAAATTCCTTCCTCTTCAGATTTTGCCTGGCGAGCAAGATAAAATTGCTGTGATATGAAGGATTTAATATCTTCCATGAACTTGATTTTTGTGAGCCCATCCTGAAGATGGTGAGACGCAACGGTATTCGCGGTATTAATGAGTTTTCGAGCTTCCAGATTAATCATGGTTGCTGACCAGGCGTTAGTCCGTTGTCCTGTAAGCAGTGAAATATCCATTTATACCCTCATAAGCGATTTGTCATACCGTCGACCAAAATCATATAACAAGGTCTACTCAATTGCATAAATTCTTGCAGCATAGATTCAGCGTTAGCGTAGTAAAATTATCGCAATCCAATAAAGACTTCTTTGCTGTCTTTCTGAGCGCTCCATAGCACCCTGTGTGGATTCTATCCACGCAGGAGTGCACGCCATGAAAATCAGCACGTTGCTGACGTTGTTTCCTCTGCTGATGCCGGCATCGGTGCTTGCCGGCACGGTACTGTATACCGATTCCCACCATCCTCCGACGAATAATGATGCTTCCGTGACCGTGATTTATCTTGACGGTCCGGAGCAGTTGCAGACGCAGCTCTTCGGCGCACTGTCGTCGAACCCGGATGAAGCGCAGCGGCAGGCGCAAGCCGTACTGCAGTCACCACAATGGCAGGCGCATGAACAGGAGCTGGCGACGGTTTACCGTGCGGTGGTGCGCGCCTGGGAACTGGGCGTCAAAAAAGTCCCCGCGGTCGTGTTTGACGATCGGGATGTGGTGTATGGCACCGCTGATATCGCCCGGGCCACCGCGTTGCGCGCGAAGTCACTGGAGGGCCAGTGACATGCAACGATTTCCCTTGCAGTTGGCGTCTTCCGGACAACCCCGGCTGACCCTTAAATCCCTCGGTGTAGCCATGATGCTGTCTGCGGCCGGCGTGCCGGCGGCGAATGCCGCGCTCAACAGCGCACAGATTGTTGCCAGTGCGGTGTCGCAGTCCTGCATCAGCTGGCGCGTCAGCGGTATTTGCTACTGGTTGTTCTGCAGTTGGGGCGGCTGCACTGTCCGAACTTCGGTCAAAGTTAGCCATTTCATCCCGGAGGCGGTGGTGTCGGCGTATAACACCCCGGGAGGCAATCCGTGGCGTGAGATGTCGATGGTCAGTCAGTCCGCCGGCGGACTCGAGAGCAGTATCACCAGCGCACTGGGCGGTGTTGCTGCCGGCGGCGGCAACAATGAGCTGAAAACGCCTGGGCAGCGCAAAACCAACCTTCACTTCAAGTATGCCGATGCCATTGGCCATCCGGCGACGACCCTGATTGGCGGCAGCATTGCCGGCTATTCGTGCCGCAGTGCGGCGACCCCCTTCGTGCCGTATTTCCTCAGCACGCTGGACAGCCTGGCATGGCGTACTGGCATGCCGGAATCATTGTATCCGGAGGCGTTGATCCCCGGTCAGCGCGAGGTTGGTAGTCAGGCAGCCGCGAATATGTGGGGCAACGTCTATCCCCGTTCGGGATTTGTGACTCAGGTTGATGACGACAAGGCGGGTGCTCTGGTGGCACAGCGTGTGGCGGACATCATTACTCGAACTGGTCAGCCGCACGTCTACCAGCCCCTGATGGGCCAACGCTCGGAAGGGTACTGGCCACCAGGTGCGGTTCAGGAAAATACCGGAACCAGCAACCACAAATGGCAACGCCTGGCACCTCAACTGAGCCAGTCCTGCGCTGTGTTCCCGGACGGTGAACATCCGCCGGCCGCGGATGGGAACGCTGCCTTTGCCCTGTGGCAACCCTATAGCTGCTGCCAGCGCCGCGGGCAGCGTTTCCTCTACAGCACAGATTTCTGAGGCATAAATGATGAATAACACGATGAATAAATCTCTCCGGGGACGGCGCAGCCTGCTGTCTCTGTTGGTTGTCAGCAGTATGGCATTGGCCAGCGTGAATGCGCACGCTGACGACAATGACGATAACGGCACCCTGTTTGGCATTTCACTGCCCCAGGTGAATGACAGCAATATCGGTTACGGGAAGAACGCCAGCGGCGCGGTCTCGGACAAACTGTTCTATTCCCTGGGCGGAGGCTCGGTGATATCGCAGCCGGCTACGCGTGGCAATATGCAACGCCTGGGGATGAACCTGGGCTGGAGCTCGGATTTGATGTGCGGAAATTTCGACCTGAAGAGCACCATCGGTAACCAGCTCAATGGCGTGACGGACGGGTTCAAGAGCCTGATGGGTAACGTTATTCAAGGTGCTACCGGTGCGGTAGCCAGTCTGCCGGCGATGGCTATCCAGCGTGCTAATCCAGGCTTGTATGAAATGCTGACCAACGGGGTATTGCAAGCCAATGTGGCATTCGACAAAGCCCAGCTCAATTGCCAGAACCTCTCCAAACGGATGATGGATATGGCGGATTCCGGCGGCTGGAGCCAGGCGGCGGCGATGGAGGAGGCCAAAAGCCTGATCAATAACGGGGATGCCGATGCAGTGCGGTCGATGAATGCCACCGAGAAAGTAACCGGGCAATCCGGCCAGACCTGGATCGGTGGGCAGAAGCGCGGCGGCGCCGGTCAGCCGGCCATCAAACCGACGCACGATCTGGCTGCAGCCGGCTACAACATGATGAATGCGTTGCCGGTCACCAGCACCTCCAGCGTATCCGGCAGCAGCTGTACCGGCGGTGCCTGTACCAAATATGCCAGCAGTGAAGAAGCGGCAGCCGCTGTGGTGAAGGTGTTGGGCGACACCTCTCTGCGCACCTGCAAGGACGCCGCGCAATGCACCAGTGGCGAAGGGACCGAACAGCCAGGCAGCACCGTAGCCGGTACGGGTTTTGCGCCGATGCTGGAAGAGGCGACGAAAACGAATAATGAGCAGTTGGCCAAGCTGGTCAATGGGGCAGAAAAACCCACCGCGGGCAACCTGGCCAAACTCAAGACAGGTAGCCTGGCGGTGACCGCCGGCGTTATCAAGGCACTGCAGCGCGATCCGGATAATGCCGCCCTGGTTGGGCGCCTGGCCAGTGAACTGGCGATGGCGGATACCATCGAAACGGCCTTTATCATGCGGCGCATGATCACCACCGGGATGTCTGAGCCGAATGCCTCTGCGCAGAAAGTCGCGATGGAAGAGGGTGATCGGCGTATCGAGGCGCTGGATCGTGAGATCACGGCGCTCAAGAACGAGATGGAGATGAAGCGTGAAATTGCGCGTAACGCGGTACTGACAATCATCGACAGGGAGAACAATCGGGCGGAAACCAACCCGCAGCGTCAGTCGGTTGACAGCCCGGATACTAAATTCAACCAGCTGGCCGTGCCGGAAAGCGACCAGTAATTGTGAGGATGAATCAATGACCGGAACAGAGAAAAAAGCGGTGACGCCTACCAGGAGGCGCCGGTTTGGTCTGCGGGCAAAGCGTGTTCTGCAGATGTTGGGCATGCTGGTGATAGCGATGATAGTCGCGCTGGGCATGGCTCACTGGGGTGTCAATCACCCGGGAGAGAGTGCCGCGCTGCGTGACTGGGTGCACAGCACCCGTTATGGCTGGCTGAGCTGGCGCCTGGCGCTTTACGCGGCGCTGGCCTGGGGGTTCTGGAAAGTCTGGCATGCGCCGGGCTGCAAACCAGAATACCGGCAACCCCTCAAACGCATGGCCATCGCCTGCGCGGTATTTTCCCTGGCCTGTGAATACAGCCTCTTTGGTGGAGGGCTGTCGTTATGATGACCAATAGCTATCTGGAGTATTTCCTGACGTTGCTTGGCTGGCTGATTAACAATGGCCTGTGGGAGCTGCTGGTCAGTACGGGGCTGTTTGTGCTGCCGTTGCTATTCAAGGTAGTGGCCATCTGGCTGAGGGTGCGTGAGGAAGGGGAGGATGAGGGCAACAAAGGGATGCTGTCTCTGCCACGCATCGAAAACCTGCTCTACGGGGCATTTTTTGTGATGCTAGCCTGCTGCCTGCCGCTGATGAATGTCAGCCTCGACACCATCAAGTACGACAGCAGCCGGGCGGCGACCTGTGGCACCTGGACGCCGAAGAAGCCGGATGAAACGGGCTACGCCAACATCATGTCGAGCCTGAATGGCCAGACGGCGAAGGTGCCGGTGTGGTGGTTATTGATGCATAAGCTGTCGAAGGGGATCACGTCGGCGGCCGTAGCCACCATTCCGTGCAGGCCAGATCTGCGGCAGGTCCGTTTTGAAGTCCAACACAGTCGGGTCAACAACCCGGCGCTGGCGAAGGAACTGCAGGACTTCACCAACGACTGCTACGCGCTGGCATTATATACCTGGCAGAACCGCGACCAGGGCCAGACGACGGACAAAGCCACCCTGCGTGACATCGAGTGGCTGGGGTCGAAAACCTTCCTGAACGGCGGGTACTACAACAACCTGCAGTCCAAAACTCCGCGTACCAGTTTCCCCTGGAATGAGGGGCGGGACAGTGGCCGGCCAAACACCGGACGAGGGGGATATCCAACCTGCAGCGAGTGGTGGTCATCTGGCGAAACGGGGCTGGAAGCCCGCGTGGTGAAACAGGTCGATCCGGGCGTCATGCTGCGGATGTCTGCCGCGCTGAAGATGATGGGGCAACCTGATGCGGACTATAAAGAGGCGGTGGTGCGCCGCCTGGTCAGTCCGGATAACCTGACGGTCTCCCAGGGCGGACGCGCTTATGCCGGTTACGGAGGCAATGCAGACTTTACCCTGGACAACTCGGTTAACCGGCTCGCGTCGCTGGGCGGAACCGCGCTGGGGAGCCTGGCGGCGTACCCGGCATTTGATGCGATGCGTCAGGCACTGCCGATGGTGCAGGCGGTGCTGCTGATGGCCGTCTACATCATGGTGCCGCTTATCCTGGCGTTCGCTGCCTACGAGTACAAGACGGTGATTACGGTGACGTTCGTGGTGTTTGCGCTGAATTTCCTGACATTCTGGTGGGAACTGGCGCGCTGGCTGGACAGCTGGTTACTGGAGGCATTGTACAGTTCGGACTCGCACAGCCGCTGGAATGTGGCCGGGTTCCAGAATAGTGCCGATGACCTGATTATGAACCTAGTGATGGGCTGTATGTTTATTGTGTTGCCCATCGTTTGGATGGGAGCGTTGTCATGGGCTGGTGTAAATGTTGGCCATGCTATTGCTTCCGCAGTGAATAGCGGTACAGAAACAGCCAAAAACACTGGGGGGAAAGTTGGTGATGCTGTAACAAATAAAATTACCCGATAGCCGAGACTAACTGACCGAGAAAAACAGCACCTCGGTCAGTTATCGCTAGGAGATTTATACGGAGCCCCGTCATATTCGTTGTTCATTACAGCACTTTCGTATGCATAGTCCGATGAATTTTTGGGGGTTTCCAGGCTATTGTTTTCATGGGTAACTTCACCCGAAAGGTTTTGCCCAGCGTTTTGAAGAATGAATGCGAACGCCCAAATAAAAAGCATACTTCCAGCAACGAGAAGTCCCCCGAACAGCATAGCTGTGACCGAACCGATGAGAGCGATTACAATCGGAACATGGCCTATCCAAGCAGGAAGCCTGTACTCCCGTACCTTAGATACGCAAAGCCGATCCCATTTCATAATCACATTTTTCAGACGACGCCACTTACGGGCAGCCCGTATACCTTGCTGGTAGGCCTGTTGATCTCTGGCTTGGGTCATAATGCCTCCATACGCCTGCTTAGCCATTTGGCCACTATAGCTTAAATAACAATCAATGGCTATTTGCCTGACTCCGTAGGTGGCTGATGCACACCATTGCCTTTCTGACTCCGCCCAGACAAAACATAGCCGATAAGCATCAGTACGGCGACTGCCGCACTAATTATTGAAAAGGCTAGTACAGGCATGGATGTCCATGCCTCATTTTGCGTCACTTGCCCGACAAACATGAGAAAAAAAACGATGGCCAAGAATGCAAATATCACTGTAAACGCGATTAATTGTATTTTGTTCATAATCACACTTCCATGTTGGATTAGATTTCCACTCGTGCGCCCATCTAAGTGCGGTATGCCAACATGAACTATAAACTATACTGTACATATTGATCACAGCAGGAACGACTAATGTGTGGCCGCTTTGCGCAATTTCATAGCCGTGACGAGTTTCTGGCTGCATTGCAGTTGGAAACTCAGGTGATCGCTACAGACGGGTGGATTCTCCGATATAACATAGCCCCTGGTACTCAAGTTCAGGTCATTCATCACAATAATGAGCATGTACAGCTGGCGCCGGTTAATTGGGGCTATGCACCGGCATGGTGGCACGAACAGGGAAAACCGCCGCTCATCAATGCCCGAGTTGAAACTGCGGAGCACAGTCGAATGTTTGCTCCGCTCTGGAAGTATGGCCGCGCGGTGGTGCCGGCATCGGGCTGGTACGAATGGAAAAAGTCGCCGGACAATCCGCGGTTGAAGCAGCCCTATTTTATCCGTGGCGCTGATCGCCAGCCGTTGTTCTTTGCGGCGCTGTACGCAGCAGATAGCGACGGCAGCGGCAGCTTTGTCATTATCACGGCCGCCAGTCATGCCGGCCTGGCGGATATTCATGATCGACGTCCTCTGGCGCTGCCGCCGGCCGCCGCGCGTGACTGGCTCAATACCAGCTTAGTTCCGCCCTCTGGCCTTATGCAGGCTGACGTGTACAGCCTGCAAGCGGAGGATTTTTCCTGGCTGCCGGTCTCGCCGGCTGTGGGCGCCGTTCGTAATGACAATCCCTCACTTATCCTAGCCATCGATACACCAATGGTCTGAGCTGCGCGTTATCCACCGTTTTGGTGGATATCATGTGTGCAAGCACACATGAAGAACGTCAAAAGCTGCAGAAAAAATCACTCAGAAAATTATTATATTACGTCGGATCGCGTGACGAGACCCGGTTTCTGGCTTGCGTGTGCGCACGTTTCGTTTATGATTCACTGTATATATATGTACAGTTTACGCCGGGAGACCGGTAGAGATCAAGGGGTGAAAGTCCCCGACCATTGAAAGACCAGCTATACGTTCGGGCCACGGACGGATGTATCCGGCGACGATAAGAGCTGACCAGGGGCCGGAGTTCACCTGCCGCGCACTGGAGCAATGTGCTTTTGATCATGGTGTTGAGCTGCATAAAAAAGTTATCGGAGCCTTCGTTGAAAAATACATGTTCTACTAATTGGGAGCATGCCGTTTTTTCGGTAAGCGAATTGTGCCACTACTGAATTGACATTAAATGGTGCTCCAGGTAAGGAATTAATTGTTCCAGCAGGTTACTATTAGTTTGGGTTAAAATAAGTTCTTCCCAGCCATCTGTAGAAAGAATAAAAACCGTTGAGAGAATTATGGTCATTTTATCAGTGCTAACTGATGATCTATATCCATTCACTTTGAATATACCTAACTCAGTATGTATTCTGTTTATTTTGAATGGTAAAAATGATGTAGGTAACTTCATCATAACTCATCCGTTAAGGGCATAAAATAGAAAGATATAGTAAGAAATAGTGTAAATGCTAACGTCATATAGAAGAGTGAATCGTAACCGATTATCTGATATATAGCTCCACCCATAAGACCTCCCACACATAAAGCTCCCCAAGAAAAAAGTCTGTAAACAGCATTAGTCCTCGAGAATATACCTTGAGGTATTACTTTCTGTCTATAGGTTACAGCAATGCAGCCCCAGCACCCCATACCACATCCGAGAAAAAAAACTGATATAAGCATTATATGAATAGTATGATCCAATACTAGAATAATGCTAGAGAGAAATGTAAAACACAATGAAATAAATAGCAATTTTCTTGTTGAAATAATTTTTGAAACTATAGGGGTCAGAGATGAAGCTAAAACGAACCCGAGAGAGTTTAGTGCATAGAACAATCCAGTGAACAACTGCGGATCATTCACCTGTGACGAGATTATCATCGGGAAAACTGAGAATAAACAAGATATAACTAAACAAAAAGCAGCAGCATAGATACATAAAATCCTCAGTGATACATGACTTAACAGGAATTTCAATCCGTGCATAATTTCATTAAAAGCATTTTCTTTATTTTCCCTATTATTTATTGGAATGTCATTCATAAATGAAAAGAGCAATAAAGATAAAGAGTATGTAGTGATCGCGAAGTAAAGCAGCGTATTGTTATAAGGTTTAAAAATAAATGCACCAACGATTGGCCCAATAAAGAAAACAAAAAAATATTCCATTGACTGAAGTTTGTTATTTATGTTAACTAATTCATTTTTTTGATAGAGACTTAAACTAATAGTTTGAGTTGAGTTATCAACAAATACCTCTGTGGCTCCAAAAATTAGCGCACAAAAAAGTATCATGATAATATTCATTGGCAGGGATATGATTAAAATAAGAGAAATTAGTCTGGCGGCTTTAGCTAATTTAGTTACTTTTAATATAGGATGAAAATCCAGTATGTATCCAGAAAGAAAAGACGATAGAACAGACGACAAAGTTTTTATTACATAACTTAGTGAGAAAATAATAGGGTCAGAAGTCATTGATAACATAATAAGCGGGAAAAAGATGGTCATAAGACCATCCCCAAAATTATCTAAACCTGCACTTGCGATAAATTTACCTTTTTGAATCTTTGGCATAAAATCTCACATTTTCTTTTGCAAAAGATGCAGTATTTGGAACCAATGCGCTAAAGTACCCATGAAATATTTCAACCCATAAGATTGCTGATTTCTGACAGTTTACGTAATAAATCAAAGAACAAAATTCTTTATATCTATTGTAGTATTCTTTAAAATCCAAATCAACATTGGAGAATATAGCATCTACTTTTTCAGCTATAGACAGCATTCTACTCGATAGTACATTTTCTCCTGAATCTTTTTGAGTTATTTTATTCATGCCGAGAATACCTTGCTGCAGGTCGAAAGTAAATTTTTCATGTTCAAGTAGTGATTTCAAATCCAAATTGGTATCTTCATCTCTAGAGTATACACTGCAAATATAAGTTCTTGTACTATCGGAGCTTATATTAGACGTCATAATATCATCTAGCCAGATAGCGAAATTTTTGCTCGTGGACATTTTCTGCCCATCGATGCAATAAAAGTGACTGACCCAATGTTGTCTATAAGGTGCAAAAACCTTAGAGCCAAGTAGTATACTAGGTAAGTCAATCAAGAGTAATCCTACATTATCCTTCCCATAAGCAAGAATTGTTGTCACTTCACTATCTATCGAAAATGGATTCTCACCATGATGTTCATAAAAAATATCAGAAATCATCATTTGTTCTATCAAGGTAAAGTTTCTGTTAAAAAATACTTCATCTTTTACCTCTGAATTTAGAGACATACCCCACTGGTCAATAGCGGTCCATTGGTAACAATTATTTTTCTGTTGATTTAACACATAACAAAGAGATTTTATATCATCTGATATAGGTTGACTTTCAATGTAACTCTCAAGATCCGAAAAAGGGACTGAGAGGAAAGATATCATCTTGTCTTTCCAAGTTATTCCTTGTGTTACGTATAATTTTTCAAAATTAAAGTCATAAATATCATTGGGGGTAATCGATATTCCGCAGCGATCGCAGGAATAGCCTTTTGTGTCATGGTGACATTTTTTACACTTGCCTGTCAGCCAATTCCCACTTAGTGGAGTGTTATCCGCCGAATAAGGATATGAAACATTCTTGGTAAAAAGATTAGGGCTGAGGTTTTTGTTTAGAGATGCAAGAATGTTTTTCGATTTCCTTATCAATTCCGGTTCTAAGTAATTGATTAATCTGTCAATATCTATATTGAAATAACTAAGTTGATCCTTAATAATGTTTTGATAGTGAATAGCCATTTCATATGTACTAACATTGTTTTTTTTTGCAGCAACACTAATTGCGTTATCATAGACATCAAAGCCACTATAAAACTCAACTATTTTTCCTCTAGGCTTGTGGTATCTTTTGAAAATATCTTGAGGTAGAAATTGTGCAGCTAAATGCCCAAGGTGAAGCCCTCCGTTTGGAGTAGGCATAGCGGAAACAAGAAGATATTTTTGCATTATCGTAACTCCTCAAATTTTTTATTTTTTATTTTTTCTATGATAGCATCAAGATTGGCTTGGTCAAAGTTTTCCATATTGACATCACTTTCTTCACCCTGAGCGATAGGGTCGAAATAGAAATAGAATTTATTTTTATCTATTACAGGTGAGCGAAAAATAGATATACCTGATTCGATATCATAGTGTCGATATGACCAAACATTGCGTTTCCCTCCACCGCCAGGGAGATCAACGACAAAGTTTGGGATATTATATCCAGATGTCGAGCCTCGTAAGAGTTCCTCCAACTCTAGAGCGCTTTTCAAGGTGGTGCGAAAGAACTCGCTTCCTGGGACTAGGTCATGCATATATATATAATAGGGTTCGATGTTTATATTAACTAATGAGTCCATAAGATCTTTAAGACTCTGGAAACTATCATTAATATTTTTCATCAGTACTGTTTGATTTCTAACTTTTATACCATGGTCAAACAGAAGGTCAGCTGCTTTTTTGGTTATCCATGTTATTTCATTCGCATGGTTGAAGTGGGTTTGAATAGAAAACTGTTTTCTCTTTTTTAGAGCGAGTGTATTCGCATCAATTATTGCACTAGCCCAACCATCTGATGATAGGAATTTAGTGGGTAGTACGGCAAGTGACTTGGTTGCTATTCTTACTCTCTTTACCGACTGTATATTTAATAGTTCAGTGAGTAATGTTTTTAGATGTTTTGCTGGGAGAGTATATACATCACCCCCGCTGACAACGACATCCTCAATATTTTCATTGTTAATAATGTAATTAATTGCATCATGCCAATTATTGGGCATTGCTACATTATGACTCTTGCTCACGGATGCCGTACTTTCGCCAACCATATAGCTTCGTGTACAGAAACGACAATATACTGGGCAGCTATGATTTGAGAGAAAAAGCACTTTATTTGGGTAGCGATGTATTATCCCCTGGACAGGGGAGTCGTCACTCTCGTTAAGTGAGTCAAGTCTCAATGCCGGATGATCCTTTTTATATTCACTAAACAAAGGGATAAACTGTTTTCTAATAGGGTCCTCATGAAAATTATCCCAGTCAATTAGTGACAAAATATATGGGCTTAATTTTATCTGCATAGGGTTTTTAGATAGAGAGAGAGTAAAATCATCAATAATTTCTTGAGGTAGTTCTTGTCGAAGAAATTCGAGTAAATTATCTCTATTTTTTATCGTGTTTTTTAACTGCCACTTTTCAGATAGGAATGTATTGCAATCAATGCCACTATAGCATTTCAAACGTTTCCAAAATTCAACTTCATTGCTCATAAATATCTTCCTGAAGTTTATTGCACGATATAAAAATATCGTGCATGGTATTTTAGAAGTTTTATTTTTTTGAGAACTCTAAGAATTCGTCCGCTCTCTTGTTTATCATGGCAATTAGGCTTGAGAGTTCATCCTTAAATTGCCTTTCAAATCCTAAAGAACTGCATTCAACCTGTGCCATACCTTCAAAGATAACTTGTGAAAATGTATCTACAAGGTTAGGTTTAAAATTCATCTCTGATAATAATTTTCTGTGAGTGCAAATATGGTCTTGCAGATGCCATCCAAGACGGTCAAGTCTAAACTTAAGCGTAACTGCTTCGGGCTCCCACCATTTTGACTTAATATCTAGCTCGCTATCCTTAATATACTTGAACTGGTTCATCATTTTTGTGTGGACGCTTTCATAATGTGAGAAAAGATCTGCTGCTGGACCAATATCTGCAGTTACTTCACCTACTTGTGCTTGATGGGTTTCAAAATCAATGATGCACTCAGGGTTGTTTTTTTCATTAACTGTATTTAGGATCTGTAAACCATGTGCGCTACCTTCACAAAGGATGCAATGGACGATGTTTTCTCGTAAACTACGCTCATGCTTAAGAGCAATAATATCTAACATCTCATCAGGAACGCCAATGAAATCTGATTGTAATTTCCTGTAGTTTTTGTGCCAATTTGATAAAATTAGGTGGGTTTTTTTATTTTTCCGGCGCGGTCCAACAGCAAGTTCAATATTATTAGAAGTTGTTATCAACTCTTGGTATATTTGGAATGAGAGTTCACGTACACAATCTGTATACCATTTCCAATCACCGTCGCCATCGGTGTAAGGCCACTCTTTCATCACTAATCTGTCTTCTATATTTCGCAGGTTATTTAACAGGCGGATAGTGGCATTTGACAATTCGCTATAATTTATTTTCGAGTCTAGAAAACTTGAGTATCCATCATTTTCTTTTTTATCGATGATAATCTTGGCTTGATTATAGGCGTTGGGATCATTATTATTCTTCGTAATGATTTTTTCCGCTATATCAGATGCTTTATCTTGGTTTTTATTGAGAAAGTGATATTTTGCAAGACCTATTTCCAATTGCGAGCGAACTAAATCTTCGTTAAATACCCCGTCATTCTCGTTATGCGTATAAGAATATCCTTTTGAATGTCTTGTTTGTCTAGGCACATAACTAAACTCATGACTACGACTACCATCATGATTTAACACCTGCAGAACAGGAGATGCTACAAATATATGATTGTTAATAAGTTTTTTATCATTCTCTGAAGGGTTAAATGAAGATACCCTGATAGGGAAATAGTTTTCAAGGATACTATCCTGGTTGTTAATGTTTTCGAGGTGTGAATCTAATTCATTGCAGCAACTCAGCTGGTCACTGTGAATAAACAACAGAACCGGCTTTCCTGATCCTTGATGCTCATTATTGTAAAAAGAGTCTGAATTCTTCCAGTTAATCATATAGATACCTCACATTAAGTTATCATTTAGTTTTCAGAGAAAACTGCAGTTCTCGCATGTGAAACAAATAATCAACAATCTGAAACATAATTAACACATAGTGATTGTGTGTCAATACGGAATCGTTAATACATTAAAGTTGTTTTTTATTTTATTGATATATAAGGTTTTTTTTGGAGATTTAGAAGTGATGTATATCTTTTGTTCTTGCACGCCGCAGAAAATGGTACAAGGAACTGATGCGATGCGATGAGGGTTACGATGTGCTAGGAGGGAATAGGTGTATATCCAAAAAAACTTCGAATCATTTGCATTTTGATGTTTCAGCTACTACATAGTTATACGTTTCTTTATTATGAAATCATTGGGGATCATAAGTATATGCAGGATTGGATTATTCAATTTTTTGATGTGCATGTTTCACGTCTCGGTACCCATTCGAGTAAATGGGATCGGCCTAATCAAGATAATGTACTACCATTTTCAGTAGCTGACATGGATTTTTATTCTCCCCCCGCAGTTATAAACTCTCTTTCTAATAACATTCGACACGGAGTATTTGGTTATCATTATGTACCAGAAGATTACTTTAACTCTATCATTGAGTGGTTTTCCCGAAGGCATAATTACAATATTTTACGCGAATGGCTGGTTTGTGCTTCAGGTGTTGATGTATCTATATCTACAATAATAAAGAGTATCTCATCACAAGGTGATGAAATAATTATCCAAGAGCCTGTTTACAATATGTTCGCCTCTTGTATTGAGAGCTCTGGAAGAACCGCCATGATTAACAATCTTATTTATCGTGATAATAAGTATTATATTGACTTTGAAGAACTTGAAATTATGGCGGCGAGGGAATCATGTAAGGCTATGTTATTCTGTAGTCCACATAACCCTATAGGAAGAGTCTGGTCAGAGGATGAAATATCTCAGTTAGGTAATATTTGTGCTAGGCATGGAGTCATTGTTATCTCTGATGAAAGTCATTGTGACATAATTTGGGCGGGTAATAAACATATTCCATTTTCAAAGCCTATAGGAAATATACTATGCAGTTCTGTAGTCTGTTTTTCACCTAGCAAGTCTTTTAATATTTCCGGTGTTAAACAAGGAGTGATGATAATCAGTAATGCTGACCTCAGAGAAAAAATAAATGATTCACTTAAAAATGATTATGCTAACGATATAAGTATCTTCGCCATTTCATCTCTAATCGCAGCTTATAATGACTCGGAATGGTGGTTGGAAGGCGTTAAGGATTATATCTATCGAAACTATAAGTTATTCCGTAAGTATATTTTTCGATACTTACCAAAGTGTAAAGTAGTGGAACTACAAGGAACATATCTAGTTTGGGTTGATATTAGTAAAACGGGATTTAACAGCGATCAAATCCTAGAGCTACTGAGAAATAATGTTGGGATAATCGTAAATAGTGGTTCTATTTACGGTAAGTCTGGCGAGGGTTTTATTAGAGTTAATCTTGCATGTAAATACAGCATGCTCAAAGTAGCGATAAGAAGATTGAAATATATGGATTTTTAGATTTTTATTAACACGATACTAAACGGTGTGTAAGCACATCCATTTTAGTTCCACACATTTTTTGATATTTCCGTTTTCTCAGTTATCAACCGGTATTCTTCCGGCCCCAGGTTATTCAGTATTCCGGGGTTAGTGATATTAGCTCCGGCCCGTTATCCATCCGTATCTTCAGCGGATATCCACGGTTTGCTACTATCCTGTCCAGCCCCGCATAACCCGCTGCGCCGGGATATTCCGGTCAATTTATATGGCCAGGGCCTCGCGGTTAAAATCATCCACGATGTTGAAAATCCGAAAACGTCGGCCACATGTCAGCACTCGTGCATAAAATCAATCGATCAGCTTTGGTTGAGTGCTGCCGACGTTTCTAGCGGAACTGGATTGCGTACCGGGATACGTTGCTTCCCCTTGCGGCGAAAATTGAGCTTCAACACGCAGTAAATCCGGTGAACACGCTTATGATTCCAGACGTTACCCTCCCTGCGAAGTACCTGAAAAGCGTCTTAAATCCGAATACATAGGAAACTGTTAGCGTCACCGGCGACCCTGGCCTAATGGCGTTCTCTTGTAACCCATACTGTCGCCTGTATTGTCATTTTCCAAGCGGACTCCGTAAATAGCTAAAAAAATTCCATGCTAAGGATGCATTTTTCAGTAACATCAAATGACGCGGGAAGAGTATCTTTCTCTCCTCGCCAATTCTGAGCGAACGCGACGAACAGCTGCAGCTCGATCCGGTTCACTGGGGTTACGCGCCAGGGTGGTGGGATAAACCGCCATTGATTAATGCCCGGGTTGAGACAGCAGCCAGCAGCAGGATGTTTAAACCTCTTTGGCAGCACGGTCGGGCGATCTGCTTTGCTGATGGCTGGTTTGAATGGGTGCGACGTGAAGTCGCATAAGTGATTGTTCGGAATATATATTATTACCGAACCTGCCGTCCCATCGGCAGTACCCTACGAGGTAGGGCGGACTGGTAACAGGCCGTCCAAAAGCCCTCGGACAATGTAGCCTTTACCATTTGGTAAGTGCCAGAATCGTGAGAAAACGGCATGCCTGCGAGCATCAACGCGGGTCGGAGCTAGGGTGAGTGGCATGGTTAGCATATGCGAACCTCGTTTACTATCGTCAACCATGAAGGGCCCAAAGATGCTGACAGGGCTCGATTGCGGTCGGAGCGGATGTCCCATTCTCATCCGCCATGGGCAAAGTGACCGCCGGTAGCGTAAGAGGAACCTAAACCATTCTTGTCATTTATGCGGAACATGGTAAGCCCAAATAGCTCCTTATTAAGGAAGCTTCACCGCAAGGTGAAGTGATAGCTATGTGGGTAGAGGATCGGGGAAAAAGCGAATGCCTGTTTGTAATGAACAGGATACGGATTGAAAGATTACCCGGCGCGAAAGCGGGCAGACTTCCCCGTGGTCTTACGTCACGAGATAACCTGATTAACGACGTGCGAGGAAAAGCAGATGATGGCGAAAGCTGGTGCAGCCTCGGGCAAAGGTCAGCAATGGGATGCCATTAACTGGTTGAACATTGAGGCAAATGTCAGTCGGCTACAGGCGCGTATCGTGAAGGCAGTGCAGGAAAATCGCTGGAATAAAGTTCGTGTCCTGAGTTATCTGCTGACGCGTTCGATGAGCGGTAAATTTCTGGCGGCTCGCAGAGTGACCAGCAACAAAGGTAGAAATACCGCTGGCGTTGACGGTATCATCTGGGACTCTCCAGCGAAAAGATTTGCTGGGGCTCAATCCCTCAAATCAAGGGGCTACTCGCCAGCTCCGCTCAAAAGAATATACATTCCTAAAGCTAATGGTAAGCGACGTCCGCTTGGGATCCCTACGATTAAGGATCGGGCTATGCAGGCACTATTTCTGCTGGCGCTTGATCCTGTCGCGGAAACTACAGCAGATGGCGGTTCCTATGGATTCAGGAACATGCGACGGTGCGCTGATGCGACGGTGCGCTGATGCGATCGAGAGATGCTTTACTAATCTCGCTCGAAAAAGCAGCCCGGAATGGGTTCTTGAAGGTGATATTAAAGGCTGTTTCGATAATATCGACCACCAGTGGCTCATTGACCACGTTCCAATGAACAAAACAGTTCTCGGTAAATGGTTAAAGTCAGGCTTTATGGAAAAACAGGTTTATCACTCAACAATTGCAGGCACTCCTCAGGGAGGGATCATTTCACCCGTGCTGGCAAACCTGACGCTGGATGGACTGGAACACCTGCTGAGGACGCAATATCCACGGCAGGGAAAAGGTTCAGGGGCGGGAAAAGCAGCCAAAGTGCATCTGATCCGTTATGCCGACGACTTTATTATTACCGGTGACAGCCGGGACACGATTAATAAAGTCATACCTCTCGTCGAAGCATTCCTTGCAGAACGTGGGCTGGAGCTTTCTAAAGCAAAGACCCGGGTTACCCATGTCTCTGAAGGTTTCGATTTTCTCGGCCAGAACATAAGACGTTATCCTAACGGAAAACTTCTCATTAAACCGTCCAGAAAAAGCATCAACACGTTGATCTCGAAGGTCAAAGCAATTGCTAATCAAATGATAGCTCAACCTGTTGCGTCATTGATCACGAGGCTAAACCCTGTGATCAGGGGATGGGCCAACTACCATCGTCATGTTGTTTCCAAGCGGGTATTCACTTATGTGGATCACCTGATCTTTGAAATTATCCGGAGGTGGGCCAAGGCCAGACATCCCCGTAAAGGGCTCAGATGGATTAAAAAGAAATACTTCGCTCAGGTGAAATCCCGAGACTGGGTTTTCAGCGGTCTATATCGGGATACTGTCACGGGACAAATTATGACTTTGAGATTAATTAACGCTCAAAGCATCAAAATTGTCCGTCACAGACTTGTTGCCTCAGCACTTAATCCCTATGACACGAATTGGGCAGATTATGCCCGAGCCAGATCTTCGCGACTGACTGCACCTGCTGCATCATTTCATAGTGGTGTTTGATAAGGCTTGAGCCGTGTGAGCTGGAAACTCTCACGCACGGTTCTTAGAGGGGGTGTCGGAGGTAACTTCGGCACCCTACTCGACAAACAGCAAAACGGCGTGAAACAGCCGTTTTTCATTTACCGAAAGGACGGAAATCCACTCCTGCTCGCAGCCATCGGGAAACAACCATTTGAAAGCGGAAATGACCTGGAAGGATTCCTGATCGTCACTGCAGCTGCGGATGAGGGACTGCTGGACATTCACGATCGGCGACCGCTCGTGTACTCACCGGCTGCCGCGCGTAAATGGCTCAGCGAAAACACAACCGGTAAAGAGGCGGAAGACATTGCCCGTGAGGGCAGTCTTCCCGCCGAAGATTTCACATGGCACCCCGTCAGCCGGGCAGTTGGCAATCCCGGCAACCAGGGCCGGAAACTTATTGAGCCACTGACCTAGCAGACGCTGAGATACGAGGCATCCACTCACAGGGTTATGCACCGTTTCTGTGGATAACCCACAGCTGTTTTATCCGCCAGAACAATGACCTGGTAATAGCCAGTAAAATTCTCCTTGCAGGACGGAAAATATCTTAAATAATACTGTATATATACAGATAAATTATGCCTATTATGAACGCCAGACAGTTGTACTTTTTTTCACCAGGCCAACCGGTCAAACTCCCGCTCTACGGAACACCATGCCCGGCAGGTTTTCCCAGCCCTGCCGATGACTATATAGAGCAATCCATTGATCTGAATGATTTTATTCGACATCCAGCTGCCACGTATTTCATCCGGGCAACAGGCGAGTCAATGAGTGAAGGCGGCATACTGTCAGGGGATTTGCTGATCGTCGATCGGGCTGAAAAACCCGTGCATGGCAGTATCGTGATCGCCGCGGTCGATGGCGAGTTTACCGTTAAGCGATTGCTGCTGACGCCCAGGGTTTGTCTGGCACCGATGAATCCCGCCTACAGCCCTATTTACCCCGAAACGCTGGAAATTTTCGGGGTGGTGATCCACGCCCTGCACTCATTTGGAAGGTGATCATGTTTATGCTGGCTGACGTTAATTCGATGTACTGTGCCTGCGAACAGGTATTCCGGCCGGACCTGAAAGGCCGTCCGGTGGCCGTGCTTTCGAACAACGATGGCGCCCTGGTGGCGATCAACCGGGAGGGAAAAAAGCTCGGTCTGAAACGTGGCATGCCGTTTTTTCAGGCTAAGGAAATCATTAAAAATAAAAAAGTAACTGTATTTTCAAGCAATTATTCCTTGTACGGCGACATGTCGGCGCGCTGCATGACGATTTTAGAATCCCTCGCGCCGGCGATGACGATCTATAGCATCGACGAGGCATTTCTTCACGTTGCCGGCATCGATGCCATAGAGTCATTCGAAGATTACGGGCACCGAGTGCGTGATACGGTGCTTCAGCAAACCGGGCTCACCTGCGGGATCGGCATTGCCCAGACAATGACCCTGGCCAAGCTTGCCAATCACGCCGCAAAAACTTGGCCGGCTACCGGCGGCGTCGTTGATCTGACAAGCCGGGATCGGCAACGACGACTGATGGCGTTGCTACCGGCCAGTGAAATTTGGGGATGTGGGCGCCAGTTGACCAAAAAGCTGGCTGCCATGGGGATCACCACTGCACTGCAGCTAGCCGACAGCAACCAGGCATTGATACGCAAGACCTTTGGGGTTGTGCTCGAGCGCACCGTGCGTGAACTGAACTGTGTGCCGTGTATCTCGATCGATGCGCTGCCGGCAAAGCAGCAGATCATCGTCAGCCGGTCATTTGGCCAGCGCGTCATGCAACTGCAGGACATGCGCCAGGCGGTGTGCCAATACGCAGAGCGCGCTGCCGAGAAACTGCGCCGAGAGAGGCAATACTGCCGGCACGTTTCGGTGTTTGCGCGAACCAGCCCCTTTGCACCTCACGAGCCGTATTACGCCAACAGTAATAGCGTACAGCTCATGCTGGCTACACAAGACACCCGCGATATCGTAGCGGCGGCAGTGAAAGCCCTCGAAGCCATCTGGCGCGACGGGTTTCGGTATCAGAAAGCGGGGATCATGCTGAACGATTTCTGTGACAAACCCGGCCAGATCGATCTCTTTGACGAACATCCACCGCGAGCCGGTAGTGAACAGCTGATGAAGGTTCTTGATAGCATAAATCAATCCGGACTGGGGAAAGTTTGGTTTGCTGGACAGGGGATAAGTAAAGCCTGGGCAATGCGGCGAGAACTGTTGTCACCCCGCTACACAACACGATTGAGCGATATCCCGAATGCCAGATTGATATAACCATAGTCTGCCAGTTATTAAATACCACAGACTTAAAAGATATATACACCCAAGAGCAGAAAATGTCGGGTACAGTAAAAGTATACGGGTAATACTACTTGTGGCGATAGAGTAATAGTATTTCGGGATTATTGTTCCAAGATGCAGGTAGTTATGGTTTATTCTTGTGAGTATGGAATTCAGTTGCTATGTTGCTGGTAAAGGATGTTGGATTAGGTGGCTGAAGGTTAGTTTAACCGGTATGGAGAGAGTGTTATGTTTAGAGGGATAATCAAGAGGTTTAGTAAGGAGGTGAATTATGAGACTGAATTCACTTCTGCTGTGAAACGCTCTAGGAATTGGAATCTTGAAGTGCCTGATATCACATTGAGTAAAACTCCATTTCTGACTGGGAGTAAAGCTGAGTCTGCACTAAAAGTTATACAGAGTATTGCTTCAAAGCATACTCCAGAAGAAGTTTCACAGCAATGTTTTGGGTATATGTATTTAGTTCAGGATGCATTAGAGGAAGCTTTGCAAACACCGCTTTATTATACTTTAGGTTATGTTGATTATGAAAAGAGACCAGTTTTTTATACAGACGAGAAAGAGTTGAAAAGTAAATTGGGGAATCCGATGTCAGGCGTTGGAGCGATAAATTTACATGCATGGCTGACGACGCCAAATATGGAAATTATCGACCTTACGTTTGCCACTACATATGGAATTGTGAATAACATCCCATCAGTCATTGGCCGCTGTTCATTGCAACACTACTCTGAATTTAATGAAAACATGGTATATCATCCTCAGTTGGTCGGCGAGGATTATTTGAAGCAGATCGGTGCCTTCGTTGATTTTAGGGCATTAAATGTATTTGTAATATAAGGTCAGTGGTTTTCAACATTTTTTTAAAGCGAGGATTTGCCTCGCTTTTTTATTTTATCGGTGGTACGTATTAAAATATAATCAACGTAAAATATGATGATTAGTTTAATAGTTAACTTGTTGTGATTGACGACATTCGGTCAGATCATTTAATCTACCTACGTTGTACTGTCGTCCTCGGACGACCACCAATGCTCAGTGGGTCTGTGATGAGCGCCTTCGGGTGACCCTGCTGTCGATAGGCAGCCACCAATGATCTGGCCATCTGCGAGGATCGCCTTCGGGTGATGGCAAAAGAAAGCTTCCGTAGCCTGAGAGGGAGCACGCCATATATGGTGTGGTACATCTGCCCGCCTTTGGGAGCAGATATCGCCTGCATAACGTAGTATTCGGGGCGGTTAAGGCTGCTGAAAAGTCTCTCAATGCCTTGGTGCTAACTAGCCAGGCACACATCTACATTGGGCAGTCCTTGCCTGGATAAATCAGTCACAACTGACTGATATCGCTTACCTCTTTAAAGCTGTTAAAGGCTTTTATGACGTGTTGCCGACGATGCAACCTTTGAACGAACGTATAAAGCCAATGGGTACATTTGGCTGCTTACGTGAGTCTCATTGGGAGCAGAGGAGCGCGCGTCACTTGTGAAGTGGCGAAGACACTACCAAGTGACGCGCGTAGCGCATAACGTCTCAAACCACGCACGACGTGGCTTTCAACGTTTTACTACCATCTGACCAACATGTAGTCCGTGTCAGTACGGTCTTAAACACTCATTCACTTCAACGTAATTACGACGGGAAATCCGTTTTGAACGTTTCACTATCTAAAAAGGAGGAAATCGACTCGGTATCGATGGCGACACTACGAACAGTAGTGTTGGAGGCAGCTTGACGAAAGTCAGCTCTGCATAAGCAGCAAACAGATCAGAGATCTGGGGTGCCTCGCAA
The DNA here is from genome assembly GCF_037199905.1 of Serratia sp. MMO-28. Taxonomy (NCBI): domain Bacteria; kingdom Pseudomonadati; phylum Pseudomonadota; class Gammaproteobacteria; order Enterobacterales; family Yersiniaceae; genus Serratia; species Serratia sp. MMO-28. Next base: position 105,609 of record NZ_JBBCVB010000006.1, on the reverse strand, counting down.
GAACTCAACATTTCGCCGCCCCGATGCACAGATACCAGTCGAGACGCAGGAAGCGCAAAAGCAACCGTGTCGTCGGGGTTGAAATTACTGAGGTACAGATCCGTCTGCTTCTTTAAAAGCAGAAGGACGTGTATCCCATTGGAGGTATTAAGATGTCCAGATTCGGTAAACAGCTGGGAAAACAACTTGTCACGCTAGCTCGTCAGGGACGAGGGAGCTTTAAAACCGTTGCTGACCGTTCCAGAATTGCAGACCGTTTTTCTGAACGTCTGGCAAAGTTGAATATTCAAATCAGGGATGTAAAACACATTAAAACGACCCATATCGAAAAGTACATTCGTAGCCGGCAGGCTGAGAATATATCGCTTCGCACATTGCAAAACGAGATGGCAGCCGTGCGTTCAATCATGTCCGCTGCGGGGCGGAATAAACTGGCCGATCCCAACCATGAGAAATTGAGCAACCAGGCTTTAGGGATTTCAGGTGCTAACCGTGATGGAACAAAAGCTCCTATTTCAGATGAGAAGTTAACTGCTGTCATAAATCACGTCTTAAAAAAAGACGCAGGGGTAGCATTGGGTGTTCAGTTGTCTCGCTATGTAGGTTTGCGAACGGAAGAAACTGTTCAGTCAACAAAGTCATTAAAAACATGGCGGCAGGCTTTAATTAATGGCGACGAGCGTGTTCGGGTTGTTTTTGGTACAAAAGGAGGTCGGCCTCGCGATACAACTATTTTTAATCGTGAGAAGGTTTTATCTATTTTAGATGCTGCAATAAAGCATTGTGATGACCACAATGGAAAATTGATTGATAAACCTTCATTGCATACAGCAATAGAACGCTATCGAAATATTGTTCGTGAAGCAGGAATGACAGGGAAAGATGCTCCCCATAGTTTGCGATACGCTTATTCACGCGATGCAGTGACTCATCATGTTAAAAATGGAATGAGTCGTGTAGAAGCGGAGGCATTGGTATCGATGGATTTGGGACATGGGGATGGCCGAGGTCGTTATATTAAGCAAGTCTATTTCAAAGGTGATGTGGAGTAACGGATTAATTTCTTTAAGTGCGCGTGGTTTTATTAATTTAAAATTTTCTCAACTGTATACGTGAATATGATGGTTCGTACATAACGGTCGCAGCTCTCACAGGGCTGCGACCTCAAAATCATAATGGTACTGAGACGTTAGGTTATTAGGATAATAGGAAATATTATTCCAAAAACAGGTGCGCATGGCCTCTTGACAGAACAGTGATTTGCTCGGAAAATAAACAAGCTTACTCGTTGTCTTCGGACAACCACCAATGCTCAGTGGGTCTGTGATGAGCGCCTTCGGGTGACCTAGCTGTCAGTCGACAGCCACCAATGATCCTGTCACTTGTGAGGATCGCCTTCGGGTAGTGGCAAAAAACGCTTCCGTAGCTTGAAAGGAAGCACGCCGTTTACGGTGTAGTACATCTGCCCGCCTTTGAGAGTAGATGTCATCTTAGTTTTGATGAACAAGGCTTAACTTTCTTACCAATGATGATTGCGCGTGACGCAATCAAATCCCAAGGGAAATACCTTTCCCCTGGGAGCGGTGTTTCCCTTTTTTACAGGAGAAACACCATGTCTGCTTTTACTTCTTCAGTTGTTCCTGATTTCTTCTCAACCCTGCACCGTGTCAAATCGGCTTTCCAGCGAATACCTTTTCGCATGGCGCCGCCGCGTTTTACTGACTGGTACGTCAATGCAGCAGGTAATTTTGCCGTTCGCGCGCATGTTATCTGCAGTGATGATGGTTCGGTCAGCGCGTTACTGACGCTGCGCAAAGGTTGGTACAAAGGCGAATATACCTACGCAAGCACCCACGTTGTGCTGTCTTGCAAGCATACCGAGCGCAGAAAAGCTTACCGACTCGCCAGCCAACATGCTGAGCATTTGGCCAGACTGCGTTACCGCTTTTAGAGCGGTCGGTTTACCCACTTAATACCCTGACGGGGATTTACACCCGTTATGGGGATAAATCCCTCGGCATTTTATGGAGGATTTATCGATGCATACCCCGTTACCCAACGTACTTGACGTGAAAACCGCGCTTGATGCGTTTCATTTCCTTTGCCTGGTGGAAGGCAAGCTCATGAGTATCCGGGCTTGCCAGCGTCTGGGACTGGGTCTTGAACGTGAAGACCCCACTGAGCTGAATGATGTGGAAAATGCCGTTATCAATGCGGGTGAGGCCTTTGGGGGTTTCCTGCTGGTCATGCAGTACGGCTATATATCGACACTTTCCGCTAACGGGCAAGCGCTTATGGCTCGTCTGGATACACTGAGCAAAGATATTCACGCGTCTTATTGGGCGCAGGCCGTGGAGCAAGGCAAGCGCGATGTCGAAGCCGACATTGCGATTGGCGAGTTCGAGGTTTGGTGATCGGCACGGCAGCCTGACAGACACACACCCTGACGGGGATTTATTCCCGTCCGGGGGATAAATCCCCCCAATTTTTTGTTACCGGAGGATTTATCGTGAGTATGAACGTTTATTTTGTCGCATCACCGTCCCAGGACGCATGGATTGATTTCACCCTGGCGGTGACCGAGGTGTTCTGGTTGTTGCCTGAAGAGGCCCGGCCAGAAGGTATCACGGAAGCCGGTCAGCTGTTTGATGGCATGATCTTCGAAACGGCCGGTTTACGTGTATCACCGGTAGCAGAGGTAAATATCCCGATGCAACCGATGCCTTACGTCGAAGAACGTGTGGGGTTCTTTCAGCGCCCTGATTTTTTTCACCGACTGGTTCTGATACTGATTCATAACCTGTGCCCTGGCTCTGTACGGATAGAGCGGAACGACTCCAGACTTTCCAAAAATCCAGGATGGGAGTTGCCACTACTCTGGTTGCGCCACCACCTTAAACGCCTGGAACTTCTTGCTCCGGGTGAAGTGGATGAGGCGGCACTGGCTGATGACTCCATTCTTTACCATTTGGAAGGGTATAGCAGTCATAACGATGATCCCGATGAATTGCTTTGTCGCTGGCGCGTTATTGTCGGCATGGATGAAGTGCTGGCCGTGCGTCTGAATCAGGCGCATTCGGCGGCATAGTCGCGATTTTTTGATTCACCCGGCAGGGCTTCCCTGCAGGGGAGCTCCTGTCCGTATACCGAGAGGAGTGACCCATGGGGCTTGATATCAACTTTTTCCGTCAGCGTAAGGCTGACTATCCGATGTTGCCGGTAAACGGCGACTGGACACCCGTCGGTGACTGGGTGCCGTGTTCACCAGCGTGGCTGGAGGACGGCGGTGATTGTGCGCAGGCGCCGCGAATATACAACCACAAAACGTGTAACCACTACCATCCGCCGCTGCTGGTTCACACCTGTCATTTTCGCGGGTTTACTGCGTTGATGCATTGGGTGGACAACAGTGTCGGGGAGGTCACAAACGGTGAGCTGATGGCGTTCGACCGCAATGACATCCAGATGCTGGATTTGTGTCTGTCGCGGCTGAATGAAGCGAACTGCCATGATGAGTTTCCTTCTGAATCTCGCGACTACGGCGGTATTTACTGGACGCAGGTCGATTTACTGAAGGCGTACGTTAACAACGTGCTTGCCGGTTTTGATTTCAGTCGGGACCACCTTTACTTCCGGGCTTCGTGGTAACACCACCCACTGACCATAACGTTTCATTTCCCTGGAGGGGCTTTCCCTCCCGGGGAAGTCCGTCTCCGCAACTCAGGAGACTTATCATGTTGCATTTTAACCCTGCAGAGCTGCGCGCCGTCGTGGCTGAAGTCCGCGCCAATCAGTGTGCGTTGGTGTTGGCCAAGGATAATGGCGTCTATCTGATGCCGGCCGTGGGCGAACGAAACGCCACCGGCCGTATCAAACACCTGGCGTATGCCGACGGGTGTCATCCTGACAAGGATGAGGCCTGGTATGAAACGTCCCGGCAGCTTGCCGGCGGCGACGACTTTGGCGAGGAGCTGGTGCTGAACGACAGTTGTATCGAGCGAATACTGTCGCAAGGCCATGAGCTCTGGATACATCTGTTACCCGAAACGGTCTATATGCACGTTGCCACGGTTAACTGGGTGTGTGTCGCCGATTATCGCCGGGTGACCGCGCGCATGCTGCAGCTGGCCGAGGTCCATTACTCGGTCTGCGTCAGCCAGGATGAGTTTAAACACTGGCGTGAGCGCGCCATCAACCTGCTGGCCACGGCCTGTCATACCGATTGCAAACGGGCAAAACCCGCCGATCGGGCTGATTACCTGGCTCTGTTCGAACGGCTGAAACAGCGTGTTGACACAGTGAATCCGAAAGGGGCGCTGCGTTACCCCGTTCTCTAACCACTTTTCCTGTCCCCTGGGGCGTATTCTTCGCCGCCAGGGGAGGAATGCGCCTTTTTCATTGAGGAGCATTCCATGAAGAAAACATCACCATCACGCCGGCCGGCAAAAGCCCGTCGCGAACGACCAGACCTGTACCAACAGGTCACGGACAGTATCATCGGCGCCATTGAGCGTGGCACCTTACCCTGGCGCAAGCCCTGGCGGACTGACCGGAACCGGGTTTATACCGGGTCTGTCATGCCGCAGAACGGCACGACGGGTTACCACTACAGCGGTGTGAATGTGCTGCTGTTGTGGATAGCCGCGGAAGAGCGCGGTTTTCACTCCAATCGCTGGCTGACTTATAAACAGGCGGAAGCCGTCGGTGGCCATGTACGTGCCGGCGAGACGGCAACCCTGGCTGTGGTATTCAAACCCTGGGATAAACAGGTGGAGGATGCTGATGGCCGGCAGCTGTTTGACGAAGAGGGAAAACCGCTGAAAACGCGAATACCCATGCTGAAGCCGCTGTACCTGTTTAACGTTGCCCAATGCGACAACCTCCCCGAGATCGTTGTCGGCGTTATGCCGGCAACCGAGACGGATGAGGGTGATGCGTCGGTTGATGCGAAAACGCAGGCTCAGGTTAACACCCTCGTTGAGGCCTGCGGTGTTCGGGTTGAACAGGCCTACCAGGACAGGGCGTTTTACTCCCCGCTCCGGGACCAGATTGTCCTGCCACAGGCTCAGCAATTTCGGACTGAGGCGGATTACTGGTCAACGTTGTTGCATGAACTGGTGCACAGCACCGGCCATGCTAAACGGCTTAACCGGGAAGGGATCACGTCTTCTTCCCGGAGGTTCGGCGACCCGGTGTACGCGTTTGAGGAACTGGTGGCGGAGCTGGGCAGTGCTTTTATGTGCGCGCGGCTCGGCGTCTTTGGCGACGTCCAGCACGACAGCTACCTCGAGCATTGGCTCAGGGTATTGCGAGAGGACAAGCGCGCGCTGTTTCGTGCGGCCAAACAGGCCCGTGAGGCGTCAGAATTTTTGCTGAAGCCCCTGGCGGACCCGGTGACAACCGATCCAGCCGTTGCGGCATGAGGAGTCTGGTGATGACGATTGAACAACGTTACTGGCAGACCATTGCCGGCAGGTTACTGGCCAAATATTTTGGCCTGGCGTTAAACGATACCGATCTGTGTGAAGCGGAGTGCGTGAAGGCTTTACAGGAAGCGGGGGTGCGGCCGTTTGAGGCGATCAACAACCTGGTGGATAAATACCACCTGGTTCGCCTTGGCGCCAATCCCTTTACCTCATCATCACCGTATCTGCGCCAGGTGGAAGAGCTGGGCGTGATCGGTGAAACAGAACAGGAGATAACCGGTGACTAAAGCCACCAACAAGGGGCTGCAGATAACCGTTGACCCTGAGGTACAGCTGGGATTGGTCGCTAATGGCGACGAACATCAGGTATACCGGGCTCACTATGGCGAGCAAGCCCACTAAGGACAGGATCAGCGTCCTGGCCATCATGAGGTAACACCTAACCCAACGGGGGAGACTTTCCCCCGTTGGGGAAAGCTCCCTCTTTTTCTTGTAAGAAGAGGAGAACGACCATGTCGAACTGGTGCAATAACCGTTTAGTGATCACTGGCCAATCCGTTTTTGTTGATGAACTGCAGCAATGGGTCAATGGCCATGTTGTCCCTGACTACCGTCATGCTGTTCAACAAAGCTGCCGGCTGTTCCTGGCCGGGTGTGCCGGCATATTGAAGCCGGCGACAACAAAACCCGGTGTTTACGTGCCTTACCCGGCACTGTTAACGCAGCCGGGGATTGCATCGCCTCAGAATCTGGCCTTTGAACACTGGTTCGGGTTGCTGAAGGCGGATGTGCCGTTAACGGGCGAGAACATTCGCCTGATAGAGCGACTCTACCGCCAGTCGGGTATCGATGCGGTTAAATGGGAAAGCATCCCCAACGTGGCGAAGGCGCGTATGGAGGATGTGCTTTCTCGCCAGTATGCGGACTGGTTCGGTCTGGTGGGGGTTAGCCCTGATATCGATGCCGGCATCTGCTGGGAACGTTTGGGGATGATGCCTGAATATACTGCACCGTGCGATATGCTGATGCTGATCCCGACGCGTCTGGCGACCGAACTGAATGGCTCTGGTGGACTGCTGCGTGATGTGCCGACCACTGTCGAGCTCTATGGTCGACAGTACGGCGTCGAATGGCCGGCAGGCCATAATGTCGGCTGTGTACGGGATGGCATTAACACGTTGACAGTGCACTTTGATTCCCCATGGTACCCGCCAGCCGGCGAGGTTATCGGGACAGTGTCGGAGCAGTTCAGCTGCCAGGTGGAACATACCTGGTATATGCCTGATGCGGAACGCAGTGGCTACGATCGTTACGACCGTGGTGAGCATGTCGACGGTGGACGAATAGCGGCTGAGGTTGAGGCTGGTGAGGTGATCCACCTGACCTACGCCGATAAGGATTCTGTGCCGTTGTCACCGAATGCAGCCGCCGGCTAATCACCGTCTTTTGTTGAAGCACTAACGTATGGCCACCGGTATCCCGGTGGCCTTTTTTTCCCGTGGGGGAGTTCTCCCACTGCGGGTGAACTCCCATTTATTAATGGAGTTCACCATGCTGACGTTTACTGAAGTACAAAACCAATTCATCGGCCTCTTTGGCCAAACGGCACGCTACCATCACCGGTACAAGGTCTTTTCTGACTTTGTTCAGTGCAGCGCGATAGCAATACACAACCGCTTTTGTCCGGACGACGCGCTGGAGAAGCAGTACATGTCGCTCATCAAAGGGTATGAACGTGAGGATGTCGAACGCCTGGCGCACCTACTTGCTCTGGTCCGAATAGCACTGGCCGCTGAACCTTGTGATTTTTTGGGAATGTCCTTCATGAAGTTAGAGCTCGGTGATAAACACCGTGGGCAGTTTTTTACCCCTTGGTGCGTAGCGTCCATGATGGCCAGGCTGCAGTTCACTGAGTTGGAACAACTGTTGCTGACTCAGCCGTTCGTGACGATCAGCGAACCGGCATGTGGGGCCGGCGGTATGATGATCGCGGCCGCAGTCGAGATGCAGGCTTTGGGGTATCCGCCACCAAAGCATATGTGGGTCTCGTGCGTTGATATCGATGTAGTAGCGATGTCGATGGCGTATATCCAGCTGTCTTCGCTTGGCATTCCTGGAGAAGTTGTGTTGGGTAACGCGCTAGCAGATGAACGGCGATTGGTGATGTATACCCCGATGCATTGGTTGGAAAAATGGCCACTTCGCTTACAAAATTCGTAAGCAATTAATTGACTATAATCGCCCCTGAGTGGGGCGATTTATTCTTTATCCCGTATAAATTACGGGTTGTATTTTATGAGTCTAAATCCTTTGCCAGCACTGACTTTATGGCTTTTTTAATGTCATTCAATCTCACTGGCTTGGTTAGAAATTCAACATCTTTAATGGGGCTTTCGTTGGTGTATGCACTGATGAATATGAATGGTGTGTTTATATTTGGACCTTTATTTTCTTTGACCATTCTATATAGCTCATCACCTGTAATAATAGGCATTTGTAGATCACTCAAAACAAGATCGAAAGATTTTCGAGATAATTTCTCCAAAGCTCTTTCAGGGGATGTTGTATACTCTACTGTAAACTCATTTTGAAGTATAGAGACCAGCGATTCGCATGCCATTTCATTGTCATCGATAATTAAAATGCTGATGTCTTGAACTGAGAAAAACGCATTCGCGATCTCAGTTGTAATGCCAATCTCTTCAGGAGTTGAAAATTCAATGGGTAATGATACTGTAAAAGTACTTCCTTTACCGATGTCACTTTTTACATCAATTGTTCCGTTCATGGCTTTAACAACACCATGAACAATAGCCAAACCCATTCCAAAACCGGGAACTTTATTATCATTCCCAACTCGGATGAACGGATAGAATATTGTATCAACCTTGTCCTTCGGAATGCCTTGACCTGTGTCTTTGATTTTGAGAACCAAAGTTGATTTATCTTGGATGTTTGCGCTTACCTGCACGAGACCATTGTCTGTATATTTTATTGCATTGGTGACAATATTCTCTATGATTTGCATGACCCTTGATGGATCGCTTTTGATATATGTATCTGGAATGTTATCTATGCTTACACTAACATTTTGCTTGTTCAATATAGAAATGCTTTGCTCGACAGTGTCATGAACAATCTTTCGTAAGTTGAATGATGATTTTTTTATTTCAACATTACCATTATCGACTTTGGCGAACTCAGCGAGGTCTTTCATCTGACGTTCCATTTTCATGGCTGCATTCTCTAATCGCTCAAAGTGGTTGAATGCTATAGAATCTTTTTTCTGAATAATCACCTCAACCGACGAAATTATTGCCTGAAGTGAAGTCCTTAATTCATGACCCAACACCCCGAGGAATGCGTTTTTGTTGTTAAAAGATTTCTTTTCGGACTCTAATTGATTATTAATAGACTTTACTTGTCGATATGAAATAAAAAGCATCAACAAAAATAGGAAGTACAGTGTAGCAATTGGGAACTTCATTGAGTTAGCTTTGTCGATATAGTCCTGCTGAATTATGTTTCTTTGCCTGACCTCTGCATGGTCAGATATTACCACTAGATCTTTATTTTCTTGACCTATTAATTCAATGCTTTTAAGTATGATCGAATAGTCAGGTGTCGGTTTGTTTAGTTCAGTGTCGATATTTTCAAGGTTGGCATTTATTTGCTCTACCGTATTGGCATAGCCAGCCTCTTCATATAAATATCTGGTTGAAACACTTTTATGCAACAGCACATTTGAGCTTGAGAATAGGAGGTCAAGTTCTGTTTGTAATTCCTCTTTATCATTGTTACCTAACCGAAGCTGGCGCTCAACTTTTGCATTAAATCCTGCTAGTCTGATCGTGAATTTTGCGATTGCCCATGCGTAGTTCTCTTGAGGTCCCGCTGAGTTCATATTATGGCTTGTGGAGAAGTATTGTTCATACATCCACACAAATCCACCTGTCAGCACCAGGAACACTAATAAGTATTGAATGATAAGCCTTTTCAGTTTCATTTTTCTAATACCGTTATGCCGCTGACCTGCCAAATATGACGGGCTTGAAAAGTAGGACTATTAAGCTTATCGTAAAATTTGTCCATCGGGTAAATGACGAAGTATGGCCCAAAGTCTCTAACTTTCAGAGGGCTACCATCCATTTTGTTTGCCAGCAGAATATCGAATTGTTCTATGTCTGAGACTGGGATATCGACCCAGTAATCATTTAATGCCCTCATTCTTAACGTTTTCCCACGAGCACCAACAAGTTTCAGCAAGTCTTTGAATTTTACGCCTTCAAAATCCACAACGTGTCCCGGAACAGTCCAGGAAGTTGTCGTCTTTATATGGCTTTTTTCCAGCGTGTTGAACTCTTTTGCTGATAAGATGTATCCATCTTCGTAATTTTTGTTAGTTATTGCGCCATCAATGTAGATATCTCCTTTATTTGCGAAAGAGGGGGCCGAAATAAATAGAATAACTAAAAAAGACAATGCTAGAGATATTAATTTACGCATAATAGCCCTCAAACTCCTTACTGATTAAATCGAGTAAAAATATATTTTCACTGTTGTGTATGCCCTCTGTTTTATTATTTCCAATATAAATAGAGGTGCAGTTATCGTAGTATAAGCTGCGAAGTTCAGGTTTCACGGTTGTGAATATACAAGTTGTGGGGGTTTTAAACCCCGCGCCAATATGCAAGGCTGCTGAATCACACGTGTAAAGGTGCTTTGCATTTTTAATGATGGATGTAAAATAAGTTGTGTTTGTAGATAGTGAGGTAATGTTCGTGTAATTGTCATGGCTAATATCACTGAACCCTAAGACCTTAACCTTAAATTTATCACTCAGGTAAGATATTATTTTTTTATGATATTTCTTGGGTATGCTTCTTATTTTTGTACTAGCGTATGGGCAGAAAAGAACATACTCACCCAAATTTAAATCTTCGATAGGTGCTTCATTGAGCCATGAGTTAATTTTTAAACTGGCTGATACATGTTTGTGTTCTATGCCTAAACTTCTTAAGAAGAAGTCATGCATTTCCAGTGTGTTAAAATCTTTCCAGTATAGTTGGTTCCCGATATCTATTACTAGATCTGCATCGGTAGCGCTGGTAATGTCAAACGGCATATAGGAAATGTCATCTATTATATGCTTTGCCAACGTATATACTTCATTAACATAGTCAGGGCAGTTTTCAGGACGAATGATTTTGATGCCGATACTTGGATTGAATATTTTTATTGCGTGCAGTGCTGATATCCCAACAACTGAATCACCCAGCGTCACCCCTAACCCATTGATGATTGTAAGGCTTTTTACGGTGGAATAGTCAACTGATATTTTACTGATTGCATTATTATGAATAATAGAGTCATTCAAGGGAGAGATTTCTCCACATGGAATATCTTTACCCACTCCATATGGAGACACTATGTATCTTCCATCAAGCAATAGACTTCCTGTATAAGTCAGTAAATTATCGTTCATAATGATTCACTTGGGAAAGTGTTTATCCACTAATGATTTTATTACACTGGCTTTGATAGGTTTCTCGTGAGGGCCTGTTATATCATAATCATTTATAGCACTTGCGATTTCGCTATCTACGATCCCTGACAGTTGCCCGGTAAGAACCAGTATCATGGCATTATTATTTTCAGTTTTTCTTATCTCTTTAATCGTGCTGAACACGGTTTTTGTTCCTATAACCCAATCCAAAATATACGCATCATATGGCTTATTTTTCAGGCTCTCCTCTAATGAGTTAATATCATAAAAGGCATCAACAAGATATTCATTGTTTACAATGATTTCTTTGAGGCTATCGACGATGTTTTTGTCATCATCAAGAATAGCGATTCGGTGTTTTTCTTCATTTTGTTTTTGAGGATATAACTGAATCATTTCAATGTTGCGTTTTGATTCAAAAAAAACATCATCTTTTATATCGTTAGTATGAAAAACAACCCACTCATCATTAATTTTTAAGGCAGAATATTCAGTTGTATCAATAGCGTTTACATTAGATAGGTATATTTTGCATTTAACGTTGTTCTTGCCATCATTCCATATAGCATCATGCACTTCATTTATTGCATAATTATAAATGTCAAAGAAGTCACTCATCCTCATATCGATTGAATCAATGACTTTAACCAGCTGGGATACCTCCCAGTTTGAGGCACCGCTCATCTTTTTCTGGGCTGCAGCTGTTGTGATGTCCAGTACGTGGCTCGTATGGCTGATGTGTTTTTGCTTTGGAATTCCTTTCATCGTCATCGCTTTGGCAATGACTTCCCCAAGTGCAGTTTTATTGTTGGTTACCATCTCCCACCTTCACCCTTTTTCGGTTTAAAAAACAGACATCATTCTACACTCCAAGTTGTTTAATTCAAGAAAACCGCATCGTTGTATGTCGTAAAATGATTTATATAATCATAAAAGTATCATTTATGTTGACATGTGTCGGTGTGGTTGTTAGAAAGGAATCTGAGTGTGGAGGCTCGCGATGCTTAACTGAGGCTTCTAAGCGTTATGTTCACCTCCTTTCGGGAGAGCATAACGCTCAGGTGATGCTATAGCGCACAACACCAGAGAAAGCGCCCACTCAGCGTTTGGGGGAATAACCAAACGATGCGGAGGGATGCGCAAAAATCATGAGGGTGGACTTTTCATTTGTAGATGCATTTTGTGAATCGTCGGAACGCCCCGTAATAAAATCACCTGATATTTGTTGTTCTTGGCACCAGGGAAACCTGATAAAAACACAATAAAACAATAGATTGTTAGCTTTGGGGTTGCCTTCGGAGGTATAGGCTTCCCCACTGTTTTGCTCTAAGAGACTCCAGCAATGAGGGGTTGATAGCTGTCTATCAACCTGAACACGGCTGACTGCGGGAATCTATTTCTTTCGGGAAAAGGTTTTTCTGTGGTACTGGCCGTACTGACCTGCGCAGGATAAGCGCCGGTCAAGTTTTACGGAGTGCTGCTTATGTCTTATTGTGATACACCTGAACAGGCCGCCATCATTGGTTGGTCCGGCCATCGCCTGGTGGTCAGGGCGTTTGCCGGCACCGGTAAAACGTCTACATTGGTCCGTTTTGCCCAGGCAAACCCGGATTGCAGGATGCTTTATCTTGCCTATAACCGTGCAGTCAGGGATGAGGCTGAGCAAAAATTCCCGTTTAACGTTGAATGTAAGACGTCGCATCAGCTGGCCTGGCCTAACTTCGGGCGCCATTATCAGCGGCGGTTGACAGCTAACCTGCGGATCACTGACGTTGCTCGCCAACTCAATACCCGCTATTGGCCGCTGGCACGCACATCTATCACGACCTTTAACGCTTTCCTCTGCAGTGGGGATGGCGAATTGGGTTTGCAACACTTGCCTGATGAAGACTCACGCAGTGGTTTGTCGCCCGATAAAATCCTGGCAGCGGCGCAATTGCTCTGGCGTGAGTCTGCACGCCAGGATGGTACTTTCCCTGTCACCCATGACGTTTACCTCAAGCTGTATCAGCTCTCTCAGCCCGACCTTTCCAAACGCTGGCAGACGCTCCTGTTTGACGAGGGGCAAGACGCGAATCCGGTGACGCAGTCACTGGTACTGGCGCAGGGTTGTAATGTGGTGTTGGTTGGCGACCGGCATCAACAAATCTACCGATTCCGTGGCGCGGAAAATGCCCTCGATGCTCCTGAGTTGGCCGATGCGGACCAACTTTACCTGACACACAGTTTCCGTTTTGGTCCTGCCGTGGCCCAGCTGGCCAATATGCTGCTTGCGCGGCAAGGCGAAACGATGTCGGTGGTCGGGGAGGGGGGAAACGACAGGGTTGTTGGGTGCATACCTGATGACGTGAAGGGTCAGCCTGTTGCCATATTGAGCCGAACGGTGGCTGGGGTCATCGGCGCTGCGCTGGATGCCAGCCTGGCAGGGAAGAAGGTCTACTGGGTTGGGGGTATCAGCGGCTACAAAACGGAAGAACTGGAAGATCTGTACTGGTTTTCGGCGGACATGCCTGAGCGAATGCAATCTCCGCGGCTGGCGCGAGAATACCGCAACTTTGAGGAATTTGAGTCGGTTGCCAGAGCAACCCGGGATGTTGAAATGAATCAAGGCCTCCGATTACTCGAACAGTACTTCCCGCTGCCACAAAAGCTGCAGGTGATGCGTGAGCATGCAGTGACTGATGAATGCCAGGCTCAGATAACCGTTTCGACGGCGCATCGAAGCAAAGGGCTGGAGTGGTCTGTGGTGGTGTTGAATCATGATTTTGCCGATATCACAGATCCCCTGATGGCCGACTGCGAACGTACCGATGAAACCAACCTGCTGTATGTCGCTGTGACCCGGGCCCGGCAAACGCTGGTACTGAATGAATTGCTCCAGATGTTGATGGACAGCGAGGGTAATGATATCGCCGGAGGCCTGGCATGCTGAAGGCTATCAAAGAACTGCTGGTTGGAACCCGGGTTATGCCGGCAAATCCAACGGCAAGCATTTCAGCCTCTCAATGTCCTGTAGGTTATTTTATGCCGGCATCCGCAGAGCAGCTTTTGAGCACGGCCTCTCGTCAGCAGTGTTTGCAGCAGCTGTGGGAGAACAGCGCACTGCCCAAAGATCTCTATGAACATTTCTATCTGCAACCCTTGAAGCAGCTTGTTACGCTGATGCAGGTACTTCCGGCCTCGTCCCAGGGGGAGTATGCCAGGGAAGGAGGGCTGGTCGATGTTACCCTGCAGACGACGACGTATGCGGTTCGACTGGCCAAGGGGTACATGTTGCCCCCAGGGGCTGCGCCTGAAGAACAATCCGCCCAGAATGTGCAGTGGAATGTCGTGGTGTTTTATGCAGCTCTATGGCACTACCTGCCGCTGTTGAGCCAGCTGCAGGGTGAGTTCCAAAGTGGCCGTGCCTGGTTACCTGGTTTGACGGTACCGGGTGAACCTTACCGTTTTCGCTTCAGAGCCACTCCGTTAGCCCCGACTCTGGCCAGCAGTCAGAGCGCAATGATTGCGGCACGACTGCTGCCTGAAGAGCTTATTGAATGGTTGTCAACACTACCAGCGTCGATACATTCGTTGATGACGATAGCGTCCAGGCAACCGAGCACATTACCTGCAATTGACGATATTACTCTGGAGGCGGCTAAACTGGCTCGTGGCGATGGTTTGGCCGTATCGCTTTTGCCGATATCCAACCCCGACACATTGGCAATAACCTTACCGTCAGTGGCGCCGGCGACAGAACATATCACCTCTTCAGTACCCGAGACTGATTTGCAAAGCGCAGTCAGCAGTATCCGTCCCACTCTCGCTCAGGAGCAACTGCCGGCAGAGACATTAGATCAGCCCAACGAAAATGCACCGTTAGTCACGGAAGTGTTTCTTAGTTCGGCCCTGGATGCGCCGGTCAACGATAAGCCTTTGGCTGAGATGGTCCTGGCGCCAGAAACAGAGGTTGGTGTGGAAGAAGATATGCAGGCTTTGTTGTCATTAATGGCGGTAGAGGTGTCAGTACCGACTTGCCTGGATAACCAAGAAGAGGGAAACGCCCCTCAGAAAGAGAGCCTCCTTCCTGAAGAAAAGCAGGGGTCGGTACATGACATAACTACTGTAATTGAAGATGACTGTGTTTTACCAGGCGTAATAGAACCGGAACTATTAAATAGCACGGAAACAACGACTATTTTAGACGTTCAACATTTATCAAAGGCTCCAGGGTTGGAAGAAAATAGCGTGGAAGGTATTTTGAATGCAGAGAATAATGTTGGGAACGCCTTTCTACAGTGGTTGAGTCTTGGGATAAAAAAAGGTGATATATCTGTTAATACTATAGGTTCCAGGGCACATATTGTTAGTGGTTTCGTGTTTCTCTGCGTTCCAGATATTTTTCATCTGTATATCAAAGAAAATAATTTGGAGCGTAGTGACCGAAATGCTATCCAAAAAGCATTTGAAAAACTGGGAAGACATCGGATCCGTAAGGGGCAGCGATTCTTTATTGGCCATCTTTATGAAAAGCCTGAGGGGGTGGGCACATATCGCCGTATCAATGGTTACCTGATTAAGGCAAATAGTTTGTATGGTGGGACACGCGTGCCAGAGGACAGTCAGTTACTCGTGATCCCGTAGTTTTTTGATGCAGGGAGAATCTCATAAGTGTTGGGTAAAACTGACGGATTGTGAGTGGATAAATATACTCATTCGAGGTTATGAAATGAAAAGTGAAGAAAAAATGCACGATGAGTGGGAGTTCTTGCTCGAGGAATATTTTTTCACCAAACAACTACGTGCAGCAACGGAATGGAGTTATAGGAAAGTAGCACTAACATTTACGCGTTTTATTGGTGGAGCTATAACACCTGCTATGGTGACGCAAAGGGATGTGTTGCTTTGGCGTCGGCATCTGTTAAAGGAGAAAAACCTTTCGGTACATACCTGGAACAATAAGGTTGCCCATCTGCGGGCAATATTTAATTTGGGTATTAAAAAAGCGTTGGTTCAGCACGGTGAGAACCCTTTTAATGGAACGGTAGTTCGATCTGACACTAAGAAAAAACGAATATTGACGAAGTCTCAATTGACCCGTCTTTACCTCGTGATGCAACAGTATGAACAGCGGGAGAAGGAGAGAAAACCAGTGAAGGGGGGAAAGTGCGCACTCTATCCTACCTGGTTCTGGATGACGGTATTAGACACATTTCGATATACCGGTATGCGTAACAATCAGATGATCCACATCCGCCTGAGAGATGTGAACATTGAGCAAGGTTGGATCGAACTTCGACTTGAAGGTAGCAAAACACATCGAGAGTGGAAAGTACCGGTGGTTCGTCAATTAAGGAAGCGAATAGAGCTGCTCATGATACGTGCAATCGAGCGAGGTGCGGGTCAGCATGACCTGCTTTTTGATGTCAAACGGTTCACCAATCCACGGAATACTCATTACATCTATGACGAGAAAAACGTTCTGCAGTCATTTCGTAGCTTCTATCGTCGGTTGTCCAGGGAGAGTGGCTTCGATATTTCCTCACACCGTTTCCGTCACACACTTGCCACGGAGTTGATGAAATCCCCGGACAGAAATCTAAAACTGGTGAAGGATTTGCTGGGGCACCGTAACGTCAGTACCACAATGGAGTATATCGAATTGGATATGGAAGTAGCAGGAAGAGCACTAGAACAGGAGCTTGTTTTACATACGGATATCACCGCTACGAGAAGCTTACAAAGCTTGACACAGGCATGATTTGCTGTGAATATCACCAGTGATCGAGAAAAGGACGCCTGTGCTGTCACACAGGCATCCTTCTTGAGGAATTCAACTTACAACGTCGCGGTAGTAAACAGTTACTCTGTTATCACTTTGACAAGTCGATTCCGTATTAACCACCCGTTAAAGTTCTCATCCTTTAACCAGTGTGCATTGATGCAGAATTAGTGGTGCCCGGACTCGGAATCGAACCAAGGACACGGGGATTTTCAATCCCCTGCTCTACCGACTGAGCTATCCGGGCAACGGGGCGCATTAAACCGTATTTGGCCGTATGTCGTCAATCGCTTTCTACCACAAACCCGATCGGTTGCTCTAATTTCATTCAGAAAGTGGGGGCCAGCAACTGCATTTTTTCTGCGTGAGATAAATAGATATGCAATAAATTCGTGTATTTATACTATTTTATTGTTCTTTGCCTTTTCTATTATCGTTATATATTACAAAGGGTTATCATTGTAAGTGCCCTGGGGTTTACTTCGATAATTGTTACTTGAACCCCATAAAAAAACATGCAATCATTGCGCGAATTTTGTTATCCATCCATCACACAATGGCGATCACGCTCATCAAAATCAGGGGGTTACAGGCATGACTGGTTTCATTACTCAAGCATTGCTGTGCGCCAGACATCTGATGATGCCGTTATCCCGCCGTGGTTATTCCCATCTGTCGTCTTCGCGCTTATCGCTGCACACCATGCGGTAACGCTACCTGATGCTCGCTGTTAGGCATTATTAAAAATAGAGCTGCGGCTCTGATTTTACTGATGTCTATCGGTCGCTGCCGATCCCAGCCCGCGATAGCTGCCTGATGTTAACCCGCATCAGCCGACCCTTTTTGCATCTCATGCTGCAATGCAGGACATCACTTTGCCGGGATAATCTTGGTTATCTCATTATGTGCCTTGTGGCACACCCTCATCCTTAACCGTTTGAGAGTCAGCACTATGAAAGAACTGAAAATAGCAACAAGCACCAGCCTGATCGCCAGTATCGAAACTCTGCGCCAGATCGTTCGCGTGGAACAGACTGACTATACCGATGTGGCGGCGGTGGTGGTGTCCGTCGAGGACGTGAATGCTGGCATTCTCGAAATACTTAAGGCGACCGGTTTTGGCATCCCGACGTTTGTTGCTGTTGAGGGGGATGAACATCTCTCCCCGGATTACCTGCCGTTAATCAGCGGGGTGTTTGCTTTGTCGGCTGCGACTAAAGCGTTTTATATGGCACAGTTGGAAGCCGCTGCCGATGCTTACGAGCAGGCGTTGCTGCCACCTTTTTTCAAAACGCTGAAAACCTATGTGGAAATGAAGAATTCGACCTTTGCCTGCCCAGGGCATCAAGGCGGTGAGTTTTTCCGCAAGCATCCGGCGGGGCGCAAGTTTTTTGAATTTTATGGTGAAACGATTTTCCGTTCGGACATGTGCAACGCCGATGTAAAACTCGGCGATCTGCTGATCCACGAAGGTTCAGCGAAAGACGCACAAAAGCACGCAGCCAAAGTGTTCAATGCCGATAAAACCTACTTTGTACTGAACGGCACCTCGGCGGCGAATAAAGTGGTGACCAATGCGTTGCTGACGCGTGGCGATCTGGTGCTGTTCGATCGTAACAACCATAAATCCAACCATCATGGTGCGCTGATCCAGGCCGGAGCAACGCCGGTCTATCTGGAAACCGCGCGCAACCCGTTTGGTTTTATCGGTGGGATCGACTCTCGTTGTTTTGATGAGCGCTATCTGCGCGAGCAAATCCGTGACATCGCGCCAGAGAAGGCCAATACGGCGCGGCCTTTCCGTTTGGCGATCATCCAGCTTGGCACCTACGACGGCACGATCTATAACGCCCGTCAGGTGATTGACACCATCGGCCACCTGTGTGATTACATCCTGTTTGATTCTGCCTGGGTGGGTTACGAAGGCTTTATCCCGATGCTGAAAGAGTGCTCGCCGCTGTTGCTGGAGTTGGATGAACTCGATCCCGGCATTTTCGTTACGCAGTCGGTGCATAAACAGCAGGCTGGGTTCTCGCAGACGTCGCAGATCCACAAAAAAGACGATCATATCAAAGGCCAGAAACGCCACTGCAATCACAAACATCTCAACAATGCGTTTATGCTGCATGCCTCGACTAGCCCGTTCTACCCGCTGTTTGCCGCGCTGGACGTCAACGCCAAAATGCACGCCGGGGCAGCAGGCCGCCGCATGTGGATGGAGTGCGTCAAGTTGGGGATTGAGACGCGCAAACAGTTGCTGGCACGCTGTACGCAGTTAAAACCCTTTATTCCGCAGCAGGTGGCTGGCAAAGACTGGCAAGATTACGATACCGAGCTTATCGCCAACGATGCGCGTTTCTTTAACTTTGTGCCGGGCGAGGAATGGCACGGGTTTGAGGGTTATGCGCAGGATCAGTATCTGGTGGATCCTTGCAAACTGCTGCTGACCACGCCGGGTATTGATGCCGCAACCGGGCAATACACTGAATTTGGTATACCGGCCACCATTCTGGCCAACTTCCTGCGCGAAAACGGCATTGTGCCGGAAAAATGCGATCTTAACTCGATCCTGTTCCTGCTGACCCCGGCGGAAAGCCCGGCGAAGATGGACAATCTGGTGGATATGCTGGTGCAGTTCGAGCGCTATATTGAGCAGGATGCGCCGTTGAGCGAAGTCCTGCCAACGGTATATCGCAAGAACGAGCAACGCTACCGCGGTTACACCATCCGCCAACTGTGCCAAGAGATGCACGATCTGTACGTCAGCTTCGACGTGAAGCAACTGCAGAAAGAGATGTTCCGCCAGGAGCATTTCCCGCCGGTGGTGATGAACCCGCAAGATGCCAACGTGGAGTTTATCCGCGACAACGTCGAACTGGTGCCTATCGGCCAAGCGGAAGGGCGCATTGCGGCGGAAGGTGCGCTGCCTTACCCGCCTGGTGTGCTGTGTGTGGTGCCGGGGGAGGTGTGGGGCGGGGCGGTGCAGCGCTATTTTCTGGCGCTGGAAGAGGGCATCAACCGCTTGCCGGGCTTTTCTCCTGAGTTGCAAGGCGTGTATATCGAGAAGAAAGATCACGGCTGGAAGCGGATTTTCGGCTATATGATCAAGCAGTAAAACAACAGGGCCGATGAATGACGCATCTGCCCTGCACAACGTTACTTGCGGCGATAACTCTTTTGCGCGTTATTTACCTTCACCAGGTAGCGGCGTGATTCACTCGCCGGGTGCTTGGTGATCAGCGTTTGATAAATATCACCCGGTTGCATGCCGTTGATAATCGTCACCGCCTTGGCTTTATCGCTGTGGAACACCCGCAGCACGCTGCCCGCTCCGCCGTTGTAGGCGGTAATGACCGCATAGCGGCGTGAGGTCGGGTTCTGAATGCCCCCCAGATAGTTGTTCTGCAGAATGGCTAAGTATGCCGTACCGGTATCGATATTGTTTTCCGGATCGAACAGATAGCTGCGGCTTGGCGTTCCCCATTTGCCCTTCATCTGGAACACGTCTTTACCGGCGGTGTGCTGCACCACCTGCATCAGGCCCAGCGCATCGGAACCGCTCACCGCATACGGGTTGAAGCTCGATTCGGTTTGCATGATGGCCAGGATCAGCGACTCTTCAATGCCGTATTTCTGAGAGGCTTTACGTACCATCGGCAGGTATTTGTGTGCACGTTTATCCAGGTGGTTAGGCACCAGTTGGATGGTAACCGAGGTGATCACGTGCAGGCCAGAGGTGCGTTTTTGCAAGCGGGTTTGCAGCAGGTAATCGGCGAAATGTGCCGCACGCCATTCCCAGCGGATCGGCTGGCCGTTGTTATCCAGCACCTGGCCATACAGGAACGGCTCTTTACTGATCTGGATATCGTTAACATCGGAATAAAGGTCGATGGAGCCCGGATCGTCGCCCATCAGCAGGGTGCTGATAATCGCCTGGCGCAGGTGTGTGGCAGGATCGGTGGTGGCAATGGTTTCGACCGTGATGGTGCCTGCGTCAAAGTTGATGTGGCTGCGGGTCTGATATTGGTCGGTGTATTTCACATAATCTTTTGGCCCAGCGATCAACACTTCGCTCAAGCCCCAGATGTTCTCAATATTGTGGGCAAACTGGCCCATTAAAATGTCGAAGGCGTTGGTATCTTTCACCAAGGCTTCGTTGACCTCTTCATTTTTTTGGCCTGAGCAGGAGATCAGCAAAGGTGCTATGACGAGCAAAGCTAAAATTTTCTTCATCTTAAAGCCGTATACGCGAAGAATGATAGGAGAGGTGGAAAGGGCCAGCGCCTGGCCCGGAAAATATTATTCGTTTGGCGGTGTGTAACCTTCGATATGGACGTCATGCCCCTCAAACAGAAAACGAATCATCTCTGCTTCCAGCAGCTTACGATCATCAACGTTCATCATGTTGAGTTTTTTCTCGTTGATCAGCATGGTTTGTTTTTTCATCCATTCGCCCCAGGCATCTTTGGAGATCTCATTGAAGATGCGCTTGCCGACGTCGCCTGGATAGAGCTGAAAGTCCTGCCCTTCGGCGTCGCGCTGCAGGAAGGTACAAAAAATGGTTCTGCTCATGCTAATTCCTCGTCAATGGCGCTGTTGCCAAATAAACCTTGTTGGATCGGTGACTGTTTCGCCAGTTGTTGCAACAGGCGTTCAACCGGTGCGGCCAGCCCGACCGATGGCGGCTGCGCTAAGTTATACCAGAGACCGGCACCCTCATCCATGGCGCTGGTGGCTTTGTCGAGATTCAGCCACATTGGCACAATATCCAGATGGAAATGGCTGAAGGTGTGGCGGAAAGCGGTCAGTTGCTCCAGACGATCTCCCTTCAGGCCGCGCTGCTGCAACCACAACTCCAGGTCGATGCGGGTTGTGAACTGCGGAAAGCAGAACAGGCCGCCCCATAACCCGCTGCCTGGGCGCTGCTCGAGCCAAACGCCGTCGCCGTGCTGCAGCAGTAAAAAGTAGGCGGTTTTTTCCGGCAGCGTCTGCTTGGGTTTTTTGCCGGGATACTTGGCCCAACTACTGTTGCCGTTAGCGATGCAGCCGGTATTGAGCGGGCATAACTCGCATTTCGGCTTGGAACGGGTGCAAACCATCGCCCCCAGATCCATCATCGCCTGGTTGAACTGCCCCACGCCTTGCGCGGGAGTCACTTCTTCACTGATTTGCCACAGGCGGTTTTCCACTTCTTTCTTGCCCGGCCAGCCTTCCACGGCGTAACAGCGAGCCAGCACGCGTTTTACGTTGCCGTCGAGGATCGGGTAATGCTGCCCCAGCGCCAAAGAGAGAATTGCCCCGGCGGTTGAGCGGCCTACGCCGGGCAGATCGACAATTTCTGCAAAGGTTGTCGGGAACTCACCGCCGTGCTGTGCGACAATGGTCTGAGCCGCTTTATGCAGGTTTCTGGCGCGGGCGTAGTAACCCAGCCCGGTCCACAGATGCAGCACTTCATCCAGCGGCGCTTCGGCGAGCGCGCGCACGTGCGGAAAACGTGTCATAAATCGCTGAAAATAAGGAATCACGGTGGCAACCTGAGTTTGTTGCAACATCACCTCAGAGAGCCATACTTGATAAGGCGTTTTATCGAGTTGCCACGGCAGCGTTTTGCGGCCGTAGCGCTGGTACCAGTCAAGTACCACGTGCGAGAACTGTTGCGCTTGCATCATAAGCGGGTTTCGCTGTCCGTCTGATATTTGATGCGCGATTCCAGCATAGTGTGAGAGTGCTGTAAACTGGAACTTTCCGCCGTAGCATACGATGAACGCTTGCTAAACCAGGGTATCTTTGCATAATGCGCCTTTCCCAATTGGCAGCCAAACAGACAGAAAGCACTATGATTAATGACGTCATCTCTCCGGAATTTGATGAGAACGGCCGCGCGATGCGCCGTATCCGCAGTTTTGTTCGCCGCCAGGGGCGGTTGACCAAAGGCCAGCAATATGCGCTGGACCACTATTGGCAGCAGATGGGCGTGGAATATCAGGCTGAACCTGTCGATATCTCTACCCTGTTCGGGCGCGAGGCGCCAACCGTGCTGGAGATCGGTTTTGGCATGGGGGCTTCATTGGTCACCATGGCGGGTAATAACCCGCAGCAGAACTTCTTGGGGATTGAGGTGCATTCACCAGGCGTAGGTGCCTGCCTGGCAGACGCCCATGAAGCCGAATTGACCAACCTGCGGATCATGTGCCACGACGCGGTAGAAGTGCTGCAGAATATGATCCCGAATGGCTCGCTGGAAATGGTGCAACTGTTCTTCCCGGATCCATGGCATAAAGCGCGCCACAACAAACGCCGCATCGTGCAGACGCCGTTTGTGGAACTGGTGCTGAGCAAATTAAAGGTGGGTGGCGTATTCCATATGGCCACCGACTGGCAACCCTATGCGGAACACATGCTGGAAGTGATGAACGGCAGCGCAGGATATCGTAATCTTTCCGAGAGCAATGATTACGTGCCGCGCCCAGACTCACGCCCGGTGACGAAATTTGAATTACGTGGCCAGCGTCTGGGACATGGCGTTTGGGATCTGATGTTTGAGAGGGTGGAATAATGGCTAAGAATCGCAGTCGTCGTTTACGTAAAAAGATGCACATTGAAGAGTTTCAGGAGCTGGGTTTCTCCGTTGCCTGGCGTTTTGCCGAAGGCACCGATGTTGACGATATCGATAGCGCGGTAGATGCTTTTATCGACGAAGTGATCGAGCCGAATGGTTTGGCGTTTGACGGCAGCGGCTACCTGCAGTGGGAAGGGTTGATTTGCCTGCAGAAGATCGGCAATTGCACCGACGAACAGCGTGAATTAGTCAAAAACTGGCTGGAAGCGCGTAAGCTGAGTGACGTGAAGGTCAGCGATCTGTTCGATATCTGGTGGGATTGATTTCTGCCCGATAAGTGTTGATTCAAGGTGCCTCAGTGGCACCTTTGCTTTATCTGGAGTGCAAGCACCGTGGTAACAACCTTGGATAACGCATTGCTGGATGAGATCCTGCAACAGGTGCGCCCGCTGATTGGCCAGGGTAAAGTCGCGGACTATATCCCGGCGTTGGCGGCAGTGGCAGCCGATCGCCTGGCGATTGCCGTCTGCACCGTCAATGGCGAACTGTTCCAGGCGGGGGATGCCACGGAACGATTTTCCATTCAATCAATCTCCAAAGTTTTCAGCCTGACGCTGGCGCTGACGCGTTATCAGGAAAGCGAAATTTGGCAGCGGGTAGGCAAAGAACCTTCCGGCTTGCCGTTTAATTCGTTGCTGCAACTGGAAATGGAACAGGGGAAACCGCGTAATCCGTTTATCAACCCAGGTGCTCTGGTGGTGTGCGATATGCTGCAGACGCGGCTCAGCGCCCCCAAGCAGCGCATGCTGGAAGTGGTACGCCAGTTGGCGGGGGAGAATGACTTGGCGTATGACGCTCGCGTAGCGCGTTCGGAATTCGAACACTCCGATCGCAATGCCGCCATTGCCTATCTGATGAAGTCGTTTGGCAACTTCGACAATGATGTGCTGACCGTGCTGCAAACCTATTTCCACTATTGTGCGCTGCGTATGAGCTGCGTGGAGCTGGCACGCAGTTTTGTCTATCTGGCCAATCAGGGGCGTGCGCTTAACGGCGATGAGGTCATCAGCCCATTACAGGCAAGGCAGATTAACGCCCTGATGATGACCAGCGGTATGTATGACGGTGCCGGTGAATTTGCTTACCGGGTAGGGATGCCGGGCAAGTCTGGTGTCGGGGGCGGCATTATTGCGATTGTGCCGGACGAATTGTCGATTGCCGTTTGGTCGCCGGAGTTGGATACCTCTGGTAACTCGTTGGCGGGAACTGCGGCACTGGAGCTGTTGTCTCAGCGCATTAGCCGTTCGATTTTTTAACTCCAGCGCAGATGCGGGTGGAAAGGAGTCAGGAGAAATGATGTTAAAGAAAACCGGGTTGGCCTTGCTGTTGCTGGTGGCTTCACAGGCGCATGCCGAATATCAATGCAACGTTAACCCTCAGGATGACGTGATCATCAGCCCGCAAAGCGTACAGGTGGCCGGTGCCAGCGGTAACCTGCTGATTTCCCGCGATGGTGATGTCACGCGCAACGGGCAGGTACTTAGCCTGAATGATAGCCAACGCCAGAAAGCCTTCAGCTACCAGAGTGCGTTACGCAAAGATTTGCCCTGGATCGATCAGGGGGCGCAACAGCATTTGGAAAAGGCACGCGTCGCGTTGGATAACGTGATTGTGCAGCAACTGGGCAGCAGCAGTAACGTGCGTAACCGCCTGACCACGCTCAATACGCAGCTTAAACAGCAGATGGGGCGTATTATCGAGCATCGTAGCGACGGCCTGGCGTTCCACCATAAGGTGATCGCACAGGTGGAACAGGACGGGCGCAACCTGGTGCAGCAGAGCATGGGCGGTGTGCTGCAAGATAGCCTGAACGAAATGGGCATTAAACAGGCGGCCAATGCTAACGGTAATCCGCTACAGGCGCTGATGGGTAACCTGGGTGGCCTTCAGCAGGCGATTCAGGGCGAGTGGAGCAAGCAGGAGCAGAGCTTCCAGAACTTTGGCCGCGATGTGTGCAACCGTGTGACGGCGCTGGAAACTCAGCGTAAGAGTTTGATTAACGCGTTGAAGTAAAAGGTATTTGATGGAACTCAACTTTTGACGCTTTAGAGGAGAACTGGCAATCTGGTTAAACTATAATCAATCAGTGAAAGGATTTGCGTTGATGCCAGTAATATTGCGCTTCAGAGGCTATAAGTTTTTTTTCTATTCAAATGAAGGGATTCCACGTGAACCTGCCCATATTCATGTCAGGGATGTTCAATTTGAGGCAAAGTTTTGGTTAATGCCTGAAGTTCATTTGGCCCGTAATGATGGTTTTAATGCGAAGGTGTTGAAAGAGCTGCTCGAAGTAGCGGAACTGCATCGCGCTCAGTTTCTGGA
Organism: Serratia sp. MMO-28; assembly: GCF_037199905.1. Lineage (NCBI taxonomy): Bacteria > Pseudomonadati > Pseudomonadota > Gammaproteobacteria > Enterobacterales > Yersiniaceae > Serratia > Serratia sp. MMO-28. Next base: position 79,972 of record NZ_JBBCVB010000006.1, on the reverse strand, counting down.
GGCTTGGAATGACTATTTCAGCTAAGAGTGTTCGTTTTGATGAGCTCAATATGTGGGTTGAGCTTAATGATGCCAGAACTATTGGCGTGCCTTTGGCTTGGTTTCCGCGTCTTTTACAGGCGAGTGCTGAACAACTAGCCAATTATGAGCTCAGTGCTCGGGGCATTCATTGGGAGGAGCTTGATGAGGACATCTCTGTCGAGGGGCTTCTCAAAGGGCGGGGTGATATAACTCGTCGTCCACATCATGCTGCCTGAATGAATTGACAGATAAAAAGCGCTGAACTCTCAGCGCTTTCTCGTTACTCTTCCGGTAGAAAAAGCTCCAGCAGTGAGTTGAGGAACAGCTTGCCTTTCTCGGTGATCTGCCAGTGTTCTGCCGTCTCTGCCAGGTAACCTTGCGCCAGCGCTGCGTCCAACTGCGTGCGGATCACGCTTTCATCCAACCCGGTGTAGCGGGCGAATTCCGCGCGCGGAGCGGCTTCCAGCAAGCGGAAACGGTTCATAAAGAACTCGAAGGGCCGGTCATGCTCAGCCACTTCATGCAGCTTGTCACGGTATTCGCCGCGCATAAAGCCGCGTGGATGCTTGGTTTTGCTGGTGCGCAGAATGCGGCCATCGGTGAAGGTCAGCTTGCCGTGCGCGCCGCAGCCAATCCCCAGATAGTCGCCGAAACGCCAGTAGTTGAGGTTGTGCTGGCACTGATAGCCCGGCTTGGCATAGGCCGATGTTTCATACTGCTGATAGCCAGCGGCGCTCAGCAGTTCGTGCCCTTGCTGATAGATATCCCACAGCGCGTCATCATCCGGCAGCAGCGGCGGGCGCGAGCTGAACAGCGTATTTGGCTCAATGGTGAGCTGGTACCACGACAGATGCGGCGGATTCAGGGCAATCGCCTGGCGCAGATCGTCCAAGGCTTCTTCCAACGATTGATCCGGCAGGCCGTGCATCAGATCGAGGTTGAAGCTGCGCAGGCCCAAACCGGTGGCCAGATGTGCGGCGCGTTTGGCCTCATCCGGCCCGTGGATCCGCCCCAGGCGGGTTAGCTTCTCGGCGCTGAAGCTCTGCACGCCAATCGAAATGCGGTTCACCCCGGCGCGCTGATAGCCGCTGAAGCGATCGGCCTCCACGGTGCCGGGGTTGGCCTCCATGGTGATCTCCGCATCGGCGGCTACGTGAATGCGGGCGCGCACCCCGTCCAGCAAGGCCTGCATGGCTTCGGCGCTCAGCAGGCTTGGCGTGCCGCCGCCAATAAAGATAGTGCTGATTTCACGGCCGCTGGTGAGCGGCAGATCGGCATCCAGATCGGCCAGCAGATGATCGACATATTCCTGATGCGGCACTTCGCCCTTTAAAGCGTGCGAGTTGAAGTCGCAGTACGGGCATTTCTGCACGCACCAGGGAATATGGATATACAGGCTGAGCGGCGGCAATTGCACGGGGTTAGCTGGCATTACGCAGGGCTTCCAGCATCAGTTTCAATGCCTGACCACGATGTGATATTGCACTTTTTTTCTCGCGCGACAGCTCAGCCGCCGTGCAGCCCAATTCCGGCACGTAGAAGATAGGATCGTAGCCAAAGCCGCCTTCACCGGCGGATTCAAAGGTCACCTCACCGGCCCAGTTACCGTGGAACACCAGCGGGGTTGGATCTTCTGCATGGCGCATATAGACCAGCACACAGTGGAACTGCGCCGCGCGTTGGCCTGCTGGCACGTCTTTCAGCGTCACCAGCAGCTTATCCAGATTCTGTTGATCGCTGGCGTCGACACCGGCGTAACGAGCGGAATAAATGCCCGGTGCGCCGCCGAGTGCATCCACCGCCAGGCCGGAATCGTCGGCAATGGCCGGCAGGCCGGTAACCTGCGCGGCGTGGCGGGCTTTCAGAATGGCGTTTTCAATAAACGTCAGGCCAGTTTCCTCAGCAGAATCTACGCCCAGCTCGGTTTGTGCCACCACGTCCAGGCCGAAATCGGCGAGCAGGCTGGCGAGTTCACGCACTTTTCCGGGGTTGCCGGTGGCAAGAACGACTTTTTGCATGATGATTACCTTGAAAATTATTCAATAAGCGCGGCGATCGCGGCAGGGATCTGTTGCGGATTAATGATGCGTAACTGCTTATGCCGCCCCAATTCACCTTTCTCGATGATAACGCTGCTCTTCGCCACCTTAAATTGCTTGGCGATAAACTTGATCAAGTGGGCGTTGGCCTGGCCGTCGACCGGCGGGGCGGTAATGGCGACTTTGATCTCGTCGCCATGCAGGCCAATGATCTGATCGCGGCTGGCTTTCGGCTGAATATAAAGCCTGATAACCAGCCCGTCGAGCACGGGGGTGACTGCACTCACAGCAGGAACCAGAGCTCGCCGAACAGATCCATCCCCAGGTAGTTGATGAGATACAGGATCAGAATCACCACCATGGCGGAGAAATCAATGCCGCCCATTGCCGGGATCACGCGGCGGATCGGTGCCATCAGCGGCTCGGTAAGCTGGTACATCACATAATCGATCGGGCTGCGGCCCTGGCTGATCCAACTCATCAGGGCGCGGATAATCATCACCCAGAAGATCAGATAACCGGCGGATTTGATCAGTGAGATCAGGCCAAATAACAGATTGTATGGGCTGAGTGACATCGCCCCACCCTGAATCAACAGCAGCAGTGGGTATTTGACGGTCATCAGTAAAAACGCCACCAGCAGCGAAGCGCTGTCTACCGGCCCCAGCGAAGGAATGATGCGGCGCAACGGGCCGACGATCGGCTGGGTAATTTTCACCACGAACTGCGAGAACGGGTTATAAAAGTCGGTGCGCGTCAATTGCATCCAAATGCGCAGCAACAGCACCATCACGTAAAGATCAACAACGGTCTTGACCAGGAAAGTCAGCGTTAGCATGTGAGTTACCCTTCTCCTTAATTCTTTGTTATCCCCTTGATCTTACAGGCACTGGCTGCCTGAAGCGCATTGGGGAACGTTAAAATAACTTTTCCATTTCCTGCGCGCGGGAAACGGCGGCCTGCATCGCTTTGGCAACGGTGTCAGGCAGTTGCTGTTCGTTGAACACCCGCAGCGCTTCGGCGGTGGTTCCCCCTTTGGATGTCACCTGTTCGCGCAGCGTCGACAAAGGGACTGCCGGGTTGGCTGCGGCCAGTGCCGCGGCACCGATGGCGGCCTGCTGCACCAGTTCGCGTGCTGCCGTGCTGCTGAAGCCCATGCGTTCGGCTTCCTGCTGCATCGCATCCATAAACAGAAAGAAATAGGCCGGTGCGCTGCCTGCGGCGGCAATCACCCCGTTGATACCGTTTTCGTCATCAACCCAGCATACTTTGCCGACCGAACTCATCAGATCGCGGGTGTAATCGCGATCCTGCTGGCTGACTTGCGGCGCAGCATACAACCCGCTCATACCTTTGCCCACCAAAGAAGGGGTATTAGGCATGATGCGTACAATATTCAGCGGTTCACCCAACATCTGATAGAAACGGCTGACCCGAATACCAGCGGCGATGGACAGCACCAGCTTGCCGGAAAAATTAACCTGCTCCTGCAAGGGTTTGCACACCTCTGCCATCATCTGCGGTTTGACCGCCAACACCACCACATCGGCGGCCTGTGCGCAACGGATGTTATCCGCGCAACTGATTACGCCATACTCAGCGGCCAGCGCATCGCGATTTTTCGGCGAAGGAGCGCAAACGCTGATGGATGTCGCCGGATAGCCCCCCGCAACCAGGCCTGCAATGATAGCGCGTGCCATATTACCGGCACCAATAAAGGTAATCTTGCGATGTTGCATCAAATCCCTCGTTAATTCAGTTGTGCCTGTCAGGCCTGAGAATAATCACGGGCCCCAAAAATGGCGGTGCCGATACGCACCATGGTGCTGCCAGCCGCGATCGCCGCGGCCATATCGTCGGTCATGCCCATCGATAGCGTATCCACCTGCGGATAGCGCTGTTTCAGGGCCAGGAACGCTTTATGCATCTGGCCAAAAACGGCCAGTTGACGCTGATAATCCGCTTCTGGGGCCGGGATGGCCATCAGGCCGCGCAACCTGAGGTTAGGCAAGGCGGCGACGGCCTCAGCGAGCGCCGGTAGTTCACCTAATACAATGCCAGATTTGCTCTGTTCATCGCTGATATTTATTTGGATCAGCACATTCAGCGGCGGCATGCCTGCTGGGCGTTGATCGTTCAGGCGTTGGGCAATGCGCAGGCGCTCAAGGGTATGACACCAGGCAAAGTTTTCTGCCACCAGTTTGCTTTTGTTGGATTGCAGTGGGCCGATAAAGTGCCACTCCAGCCCGGCCCCCTCAGGCAATTGGGCAAAATGCTGGATCTTATCCACGCCTTCCTGCACGTAATTTTCGCCGAAGGCGTGCTGGCCAGCGGCGATGGCTTCTGCGATCGCCGCCACAGGCTTGGTTTTACTGACTGCAAGCAATACCACTTCTTCTGGAGCACGTGCGCAGCGTTGAGCTGCTGCAGCAATACGGCTCCTGACATCCTGCAGGTTCTGTTGGATAGTGCTCATTATTGACCCAGGAGATTGATATGGATATCGATGAATTTGTGGCTCTTAGTGTAAAGCATAATGCCTCCGATCTGCACCTTTGTACCGGTCATCGGCCCATGTTACGCATAGATGGTGAACTCCGGGCCGTGGCAGAGGCAGAAAGCGTTGCGCCAGCGCAGATGGCAATCTGGTGCGACGCCTTGTTGACTCAGGCACAGCGGCAGCAGCTACAGCAGAGTGGCCAGCTCGATCTGGCGCTGGCGTTGGCAGGGGGGATTCGCCTGCGTGCCAATTTCTTTCTGCAAAACGGTGGGGTGTCCGTGGCGTTACGGCGGATTGCCAGCGAGTGCCCGACCTTGGCCGAACTGGGCACTCCCGAGATCGTCCCGGCGCTGGTGCAGCGGGAAGATGGCCTGATCCTGGTTACCGGCGCTACCGGCAGCGGCAAATCCACCACGCTGGCGGCGATGATCGATTTTATCAATCAGCGTCAGCGCCGCCATATCCTGACGCTGGAAGATCCGATCGAATTCATCCATCACAGCCAGCGATCGCTGATCCAACAGCGCGAACTGGGGCGTGATACTCACAGTTTTGACGACGCGTTGCGGGCGGCACTGCGTGAAGATCCTGACGTGATCCTGCTGGGGGAACTGCGCGATACCACCACCATCCGCCTGGCGCTGACCGCAGCGGAAACCGGCCATCTGGTTCTGGCCACGCTGCATACCCGCAGCGCACCGCAGGCGGTAGAACGGCTGGTGGATGTGTTCCCGGCAGAAGAAAAGCCCTATGTCCGCGCACAGTTGGCCAGCAGCCTGCAGGCGGTGATTGCGCAAAAGTTGCTGAGTAAACCAGGGGGAGGGCGGGTGGCGATCTATGAGATCCTCACGGCCACCGCCGCAGTAAGCAGCATGATCCGTGAAGGCAAAACGCACCAGCTTGCCAGCGTGTTGCAAACTGGTGCGCAGTCAGGCATGCAGACCTTTGAACAGGGGTTGCAGCAACGTATTCAGGCAGGTTTGCTCAGCGGGGCAGCTTAGGTGAGATGGTTAACCCAGTTGTTGTTCGAACCAGCTTTCCAGAATCACTACTGCGGAGGCCGAGTCAACGCTGCCCTTGTCCAACGCGCGGAAACCACCGCGATCGAACAGATGAGCACGGGCTTCAACGGTGCTCAGGCGTTCATCGTGCAGAGCGATTTGCACGCCAAAACGGCCGTGCAGGCGGTTGGCAAATTTACGTGCGCGTTCGGTCAGCGGTTGTTCGGTGCCGTCCATATTCAGCGGCAGGCCGACCACCACCAGATCCGGCTGCCACTCTTTCAGCAACCGTTCAATCTTTTGCCAGTCTGGTGTGCCGTCTTGGGCTTTAAAGGCGGCTAGCGCCCGTGCCGTGCCGGTAATCTCCTGGCCGATGGCGGCGCCGATGCTCTTGGTGCCGAAGTCGAAGGCAAGAATGGTGCGGTTGCTCATCAGGCGTGTCCTGCTTGGTTGGCAATGTTGCGGATGTCGATGCCCAAGCGGTTTGCCGCCTCGCGCCAGCGGTTGGCGATCGGCGTATGGAACAGAATATCGATGTCGGCCTCGGTCGTCAGCCAGGCGTTCTCCAAGACCTCTTGTTCCAGTTGGCCTTGTTCCCAGCCAGCATAGCCAAGAGCCACCAGGACATCTTTAGGCTGATCAGCGGTTCCTAGGGTTTCCAATACGTCTTTGGAAGTGGTGATCATGGTCTGCGGCGATATCTGAATGCTGGAGGCGAATCCTTCACGCGGCGAATGCAGAATAAAACCGCGATCGTCGGCCAGTGGCCCACCGGCCAACACCGGTTTATCCAGGCTGATAGCGGGATCGCGTGGCGAAGGTTTGATTTGGAGTTTGCTCAACACCGACTCGACCGTGAACTGTTCCACGGGTTTGTTGATGACTAACCCCATGGCGCCGCTTTCATTATGCTCACAAACGTATATCACCGAACGTTTGAAGCGCGGATCTTGCATTCCAGGCATGGCAATAAGGAAGTGGTGCTGTAAATTCATGTCGTTATACAAGGTGTTATCGATTGGAAAGTAAACAGCCGCCAGTATGCGGCTATACCCGTCATACTTCAAGCGGTGATATTGGGAGCTGCACGTGAGCCTAAAAAGGCTCACGTGCAGCTAGAAACTATGAGGTAGCGTCTGCTTATCTTGCGGCAAGACGTTTTTCAATGGCATCCATCAACATACCGGTGACGGAAACGGGGAAGGCGGCTTCAATTTCACGGGCGCAGGTTGGGCTGGTGACGTTGATTTCGGTGAGACGATCGCCGATCACATCTAACCCAACGAAAATCAGGCCCTTTTCTTTCAGCGTTGGTGCAACCGCACGGGCAATCTTCCAGTCACTTTCGCTCAGCGGGCGAGGTTCACCACGGCCACCGGCAGCCAGGTTGCCACGGGTTTCACCTTGGGCGGGAATACGTGCCAGGCAGTATGGCACCGGTTCGCCGTCCACCACCAGAATACGTTTATCCCCCTCCTTGATGGCTGGCAGGAAGTTTTGCGCCATGCAGAAACGGCTGCCGTGCTCGGTCAGGGTTTCGATAATTACCGACAGGTTAGGATCGTCCTGTTTCACGCGGAAGATCGAGGCACCGCCCATCCCGTCCAGCGGCTTGAGGATGATGTCGCCATGCTGCTGGTGGAATTTACGGATATGCGCTGCGCTGCGGCTGACCAGCGTATCTGGCGTCAGCTCCGGGAACCAGGCGGTGAACAGTTTTTCGTTGCAGTCACGCAGGCTCTGCGGTTTGTTGACCACCAGCGTGCCTTTCACTTCGGCGCGTTCCAGAATGTAGGTGGCGTAGATGTATTCGGTATCGAAAGGCGGATCTTTGCGCATCAGGATCACATCCAGATCCTGCAACGCCAGGTCCTGTTCGGCGCTAAAGCTGAACCAACTCTCTTTATCCTCTTTTACGCTTAACAGGCGCGTGCGGGCGCGGCCATCACCGGCGTGCAGGTAGAGATCGTTCATCTCCATATAGTGCAGCTCCCAGCCACGGCGCTGCGCTTCGAGCAGCATGGCGAAGCTGGTGTCTTTCTTGATATTGATGGATGCGATAGGGTCCATCACGATGCCGAGCTTGATCATCTCTTCTCCTTACGAGCCGGTATTAACAGGCTCTTAGCCCAGGTCGCCGAAACGGACCTGCAAAGCGGTAATTGCGGTAAGCGCTGTGGTTTCCGTACGCAAAACGCGTGGCCCCAGCAGAATATCAGTAAATCCGTAATCTGTAGTCATGGCGATTTCTTCGGCGGATAGCCCGCCTTCCGGCCCAATCAACAGGCGAACATGGTCTACCGGCAGCGGCAGCGTGTTGATGCTCTGGCTGGCCCGCGGGTGCAGGTTCAGCTTCAGGCTGCCGTCCTGCTCGGCGCACCAGGCTCTCAACGGCATCGCTGTGCGGATTTCCGGGATGCGGTTACGGCCGCATTGTTCACAGGCGGCAATGGCAATCTTCTGCCATTGTTGCAGCTTTTTCTCTAAGCGTTCGCCATCCAATTTAACGCCACAACGCTCGGAAAACAGCGGGGTAATCACGTTCACACCCAGCTCAATGGATTTCTGAATGGTGAATTCCATCTTTTCACCGCGTGAGATCACCTGGCCAAGATGCAGATCGAGCGGCGATTCGCGATCCTCAATCTGCCCGGCACTGACGCGGACCACAACGTTCTTTTTATTTACCTGGGTGATTTCGGCGTCGAACACCTGATTGCTGCCATCAAACAGTTGCAGCGCCTGCCCGGGGCTCATACGCAACACGCGGCCAACATGGTTAGCGGCATCTTCGCTCAACGCGATTTCAGCATTGGCGCTCAAGGGTTGCGGATGATAGATGCGGGGTATACGCATAATGATTATCGGATCCTGGCTCATTGATACGGCGCTGCCAGCAGGCAGCGCGAAACTACTATAGTAGGTCAGCCGTTTCTCTGCTGACAAGCTTGTTGAATATAAGAGTTATGGTTGCCTTGGATCAGTGCGATACGTGCTTCCCGCGTACATTCCCAGGCGGTCACTGGATATTGGCGATCCCAGGCTTCAAGCAATTGGGTTTGCTGGCGCGAAAGCTGCAACTGATAGCGATCGCGCATATAGAAATAGGTACGCGCAATGGCACCGCGCGCACGTGCCGGTGGCTCGGCCTGTTTGTTCTTGAAGTCGACCTTCATCGGGCACTGACCATACTGCCCCTCACCGCCGCGCCATTGGCTGAACATGAAATTGTTGCGATCGCCATTCACTTCACCAATAGCAGGCTGCAGGTTGTGCAGGTCGGTTTCGATTTGGCGGTAAAGCGGGTTTTTGTTGCAGTTTTTGCGTCCGCCCTCTTGCCAGCACTGTAACTGATGGCCGAATTGCCAGGCGGGGACGACGTGTTCCCATTCAATGCGTTCGGCGCGCTGGGTATTTTTACGCACCTGATAGCCACAACTGCTGAGATCGGGAATGCCTTGCTTACCTTGCCAGTTGATCTTGCAGCCGCAGTAAAAACTGCCGGGGGCATCCTGGTTAATCTTGGCCGCGGCAGCCTTGGCTTGAGTGAAGTTATTGATTTGCGCCAGTACGTTACTCGAGGTGATCAAGAGCATCATAAATAAAATTTTGCGAAGCATATTCCAAAATAACCCAAAAGCGGAAAAGCGGGCAGGGTAACGGAAGTGACCTACAGGTGCAAATCAGGGAAAGGTTTGCTGATCTTCGCGGCTAACTCTGTTTACTAACGGTTTTCGTTAACCAAAAAAACGCAGTTTTTCGCCGCATTGGCGGCAGCGATACTCACTTTCGCCACGCAACACGCGATTATGGCGGCGTACGGTTAACTGGTGCTGCTGGCAGGCGCACTGATAGGGGAAGGTTTTGCTCTGTACCGAACTGATTGCAAACTGATGAGTGCGGCTGGCGGGTACCTGCAGCACGCTTTCCATCATCCAGCGCCATTCGTGACCATGCGGTGGCACGCGGCCAAACTGGCGAAATACCAGCAGATGGGCCAGTTCATGGGGGACAACCTCGTCGATAAACGGCTGTTGGTTTTCTATCAGCAGCACGGGGTTGAGGCGGATTTCCCAGGCTTGCAGCCAAGCCGTACCCGCGCTGGTGCCGCGTTGCTGGTAGACGATCTTCGGTTCCGGGAATTCGCGGGCAAAATGCTGAGATGCCAGCTGCAGTTTTGCCCGCAGGCAGCGCATCACCGCCTGTTGCAGCGCAATGGGGATTCTTACTCTGTTCATTGTGGCTAGCTTAAGCAATGGCGCAACGGCTGGCAACAGCTAACAGCAGAAGCTATTGCAGGCGGTTATTTCCCGACAATGATAACCCGATCGACCCACAGGATTGTAATCAATGTGTTAACTGCGGGATAATAAAGCGTGCATGATGAGTCTGTACCCGCAGTGCTCACCGGATGAGGTCAGAAAGCCTCCATCAGTCTTAATTCCCTACGTTAATAAGGGTATAGCGGTTGTTTTGCGATTTGGCGCAATAACTGGCTACCTAAAAATACGTAAGGTGTGGGGAGTTTTTTTGACGCAGCGCACCCCGAGTACGCTGAGTGAGTGTGAATTTAACGCAGCCGATGTTGCAAGTGAGAGATTAATGTCGAATAAACCGTTCCACTATCAAGATCCGTTCCCGCTGAAAAAAGACGATACCGAATATTATCTGTTAAGCCGTGAGCACGTTTCTGTCGGCGAGTTTGAAGGCCAGGAAATCCTCAAAGTTGCCCCGCAGGCTCTGACCCTCCTCGCCCAGCACGCTTTCCACGACGCGTCATTTATGTTGCGCCCGGCGCATCAGCAGCAGGTGGCGGATATCCTCAGCGATCCTGAAGCCAGTGAAAACGATAAGTACGTTGCGCTGCAATTTTTACGTAATTCAGAAATCGCCGCCAAGGGTATTTTGCCAACCTGCCAGGATACCGGCACCGCGATCATCGTCGGCAAAAAAGGCCAACGTGTCTGGACCGGCGGTGGGGATGAAGAAGCCCTGTCGCGCGGGGTGTACAACACCTTTATCGAAGACAACCTGCGTTATTCGCAAAACGCTGCGCTGGATATGTATAAAGAGGTCAATACCGGCAGCAACCTGCCGGCGCAAATCGATCTCTACAGCGTGGATGGCGAAGAGTATAAATTCCTGTGCATCGCCAAAGGCGGTGGTTCAGCCAACAAGACCTATCTGTATCAGGAAACCAAGGCGCTGCTGTCGCCGGGCAAGCTGAAAGATTATCTGGTGGATAAAATGCGCACGCTTGGCACTGCTGCGTGCCCACCGTACCACGTTGCCTTTGTCATTGGCGGCACTTCAGCGGAAGCTACGCTGAAAACCGTGAAACTGGCTTCGACCAAATACTACGATGGCCTGCCAACCGAAGGTAACGAACATGGTCAGGCATTCCGCGATGTGGCGCTGGAACAGGAACTGCTGAAAGAAGCGCAAAACCTGGGGCTGGGTGCTCAGTTTGGTGGTAAGTATTTCGCGCACGATGTCCGTGTGGTGCGCCTGCCGCGTCACGGTGCATCCTGCCCGGTTGGCATGGGGGTGTCCTGCTCTGCTGACCGTAATATCAAAGGCAAGATCAACCGTGAAGGGATCTGGCTGGAAAAATTGGAACATAACCCAGGCAAATTCATTCCGCAGGAGCTGCGTCAGGCCGGTGAAGGTGAAGCGATCAAGGTCGATCTTAACCGCCCGATGGCAGAAATCCTGAAGCAACTGTCGCAGTATCCGGTTTCGACCCGCCTTTCCCTGAGCGGAACCATCATCGTCGGGCGTGACATTGCGCACGCTAAACTGAAAGAGCGCCTGGATCGCGGTGAAGGTTTGCCACAATACGTGAAAGATCACCCAATCTACTACGCGGGCCCGGCCAAAACCCCAGAGGGCTATGCTTCCGGTTCGTTGGGGCCAACCACCGCCGGCCGTATGGATTCATACGTCGATCTGCTGCAGTCGCACGGCGGCAGCATGATCATGCTGGCCAAAGGCAACCGTAGCCAGCAGGTGACCGATGCCTGCCATAAACACGGTGGGTTCTACCTTGGCAGCATCGGTGGCCCGGCCGCCGTGTTGGCACAGCAGAGCATCAAGAGCCTGGAGTGCGTGGAATATCCGGAACTGGGGATGGAAGCGATCTGGAAAATTGAAGTGGAAGACTTCCCGGCATTCATCCTGGTGGATGATAAGGGCAATGACTTCTTCCAGAAGATCCAGGAATCACAGTGCGCGCGTTGCGTGAAGTAACTCTTTTCTGATAAGGCCCCCTGAAAAGGGGGCTATAAACCGTTATAACGCGTATTCGCCCCTACCATCTATCTAAATTAATAATCACCTTTCACATTTATTAAGTGGAATAAAATATCTTTTTATCTGATTCTTTTTGTTTATATAACTGTGAAAATAAAATACATAAATACATCTGCTTGTGTTTATCACTGAAATAAAAATAATATGCTGGCATGTATATCTCATGATTCTTTGAGCGTATATATGAAAAAGAACTGAAGTAAACGGTATATTCATAGCCATTCCCAAAATGGTTAGGGTTTCTGCTTAAGACCCGCTTGGCGGCTCAAAATTTTACTTTCTGTTTTTTTCTAGGTTTTTCATGAAGATATCGGCCAAATTGAGCGTATTATCGGTCATTATAGGGATGACAATGTTAGTGCATTCCCCTTTGTATGCTAATGAAGCAGTAAAAATTTATAAGTATTCGCTGTCAGATGGGGCAGATATTTGTTTTAAAAAGATTAAAGAAAAACTTGGCGAAGAGACAAAAGTTTCAACGATAAGCTCGTTTTTTGCTTCTGGCAGTGAAATCGATCCTCGTAGTGCTAATAGGCCACAAGGTGTGATGACAACTTGTACCGTCTCTTATCAGAACCCGGAAAACTCGAAGAGATTGTTGAGTATGAGCATGGATACCAGAACTGGCGAGTTTAAAAAACCTCTTCAGGTGGAGATCCGCGTGAGCGGCGACTCATCAAAATTCGATTTAAATAATTATTTGATTGCTCTTGATAAGGTCAATCTCTCGCCCCTTCCTGCGTTCATGGAGAGTCAGGAGAAAAATTTGAGTGCACATTACTCAAAATTTGCCTGGACCGGTGTACGTTTAAGCTCACCAGGAACCTTTAGTAATAAACACCAGTTGCGTGTTGATGTCGCGGGGCGTCTTGCCGTTAATGACATAAAGGAGAGTGGTTATGCTGAGTTTTCGGTTGATGGCAAGAAAGTGATCAAAAATCGTTTAATCAAATAGAGCCATATTCTATTAATAAAGGAAAAGGCGGTAACGCCAAGAGAAGGAAACAGGCTCACGGATGCGAGCCTGTTAAATGATGCCAAGATCAGCGCGCTGCTGCGCTTGACGCCCGTTGGCTACGCTGTTTGACAACGTAACCGATACCAAGAATGGCAACCCAGACCGGGATCAGCAAGACGGAAATCTGGATGCCCGGCGTAAAGTACATGATCACCAGAATCCCAGCCAAAAACGCCAGACACAGATAGTTGCTGAACGGATACCAGAAGGCTTTGAACTTCGGCTGTACCCCTTCACGGTTTTTGGCTGCGCGGAATTTCAGGTGTGCCAGGCTGATCATCGCCCAGTTGATCACCAGAGCAGAAACCACCAGCGCCATCAGCAGTTCGAAGGCACGGCCTGGGCTCAGGTAGTTAATCAGCACACACAGCGCGGTGGCCAGCGAAGAAAGGCCGATCGCAATCACGGGAACACCGCGGCCATCCACTTTCAGCAAGGCTTTCGGGCCATTGCCCTGTTTTGCCAGGCCGTACAGCATGCGGCTGTTGCAGTAAACGCAGCTGTTGTACACCGACAGCGCTGCCGTCAGTACCACGACGTTCAGCACGGTGGCTACCAGGTTGCTGTTCAACGCGTGGAAGATCAGCACAAACGGGCTGCCGCCTTCAACCACTTTGCCCCACGGGTAGAGTGACAGCAGAATGGTCAGGGAACCGATATAGAACAGCAAGATACGGTAAATCACCTGGTTGGTGGCTTTCGGAATACTGGTTTCCGGGTGATCGGCTTCGGCGGCGGTGATACCCACCAGTTCCAGCCCACCGAAGGAGAACATGATCACCGCCATCGCCATCAGCAGCCCCATGGTGCCATTCGGGAAGAACCCGCCTTGTGCCCATAGGTTGGTGACGCTAGCCTCTGGCCCGCCCAGGCCGCTGAACAGCAGGTAGGCACCAAACACGATCATGCCGATGATGGCGATCACTTTGATGATGGCGAACCAGAATTCCATCTCGCCATACACTTTTACGTTGGACAGGTTAATGGCGTTAATGGCGAGGAAGAAGACCGCGGCAGAAACCCAGGTTGGGATTTCTGGCCACCAGTACTGCACATAAATGCCGACGGCGGTCAGCTCCGCCATCGCGACCAGCACATACAGCACCCAATAGTTCCAGCCTGATGCGAAACCGGCAAAGCTCCCCCAGTATTTATAGGCAAAGTGGCTGAAGGAACCGGCAACCGGCTCTTCCACGACCATTTCACCCAACTGACGCATGATCAAGAAGGCAATAAAACCACCAATCGCGTAGCCAAGAATGACCGACGGGCCGGCCATTTTTATTGTTTGAGCGATACCGAGGAATAACCCGGTACCGATAGCGCCACCTAAGGCAATCAGCTGAATATGGCGGTTTTTCAGGCCGCGCTTCAGTTGATCGCCATGTTGTTGACCATCCATCAATAAACCCTCTGTTGTTGCATAACTTTCACCGCTGTAAAGCAGTGATTGCGATGTGTGTTCTTTTTTGTTTACGGTCTTGTAGCTATTAATTGCGCGGTGCCGCTACCGTTCGGCCAAGAATAATGTTATGCGGGAAAGTTTGCACCTGCTTTATTGTATGAATGATTAAGATTGCAGCAGTTTAGGCAACAAAATGCGGGTTGTGTGACAAGAGAAGGAGCTTTGTGCATGAAGTAAGCAATAAATCACAGAATGCGCAAAAATACACATTTCCTCTGCCGAAATAATGAGCGAACGGCCGCCATTGAAAGCGGCTAGGCTTCATTGCCCGGCTATCGTCGGATAACCGCCTGGCGAGGGGGCATAACATACCTAACCAAACGTTTCATAAACGTTAAATCCGCTATCTACCTCGTAAATGGTATTACCAAGACGGCGTTATCAGCTTGCGACGGCCTATGGTCTGAGTTGTTAAAATGTGCGGGAAACCATGATTTCAATCAAGGCCGATATGGACAGCAGGTGAATACTTTGTTACTTTACCGTCACGTTTTTGAAATTGGTATTACCAATTGACTACGCGCCATTCGCAGAGAAGAAATCACTCATGGCCTACAGCAAAATCCGCCAACCCAAGTTGTCAGACGTCATCGAGCAGCAGCTTGAATATCTGATCCTTGAGGGCACGTTGCATCCAGGTGAAAAATTGCCTCCGGAGCGCGAACTGGCGAAACAATTTGATGTTTCCCGCCCTTCTCTGAGAGAGGCGATTCAGCGCCTTGAAGCTAAAGGGCTGCTCTTGCGCCGTCAGGGCGGCGGCACCTTTGTACAAACTAATCTGTGGCAGAGCTTCAGCGATCCGCTGGCTGAACTGCTGGCTGACCATCCTGAATCACAATTCGATCTGCTCGAAACCCGTCATGCCCTTGAAGGTATCGCCGCCTATTACGCAGCATTGCGCGGCACCGACGAAGATCTGGCACGCATTCGCGATTGTCACCATATGATTCAGCAGGCTCAGGACAGCGGCGATCTCGACGCTGAAGCCGATGCGGTCATGCAGTATCAAATCGCCGTGACCGAAGCTGCCCATAACGTTGTGTTACTGCATCTGCTGCGCTGTATGGGGCCGATGCTGGAACAGAACGTGCGTCAGAACTTTGAATTGCTCTACTCGCGCCGTGAGATGTTGGCAACGGTGAGCAGCCATCGCGCCGGGATTTTTGAGGCGATTGTGGCACGCGAGCCAGAAAAGGCCCGTGAAGCCTCGCACCGCCATTTGGCGTTTATCGAGGAAGTTTTGCTGGATCTCAGCAGAGAGCATACCCGGCGCGAGAGATCGCTTCGGCGGCTCCAGCAACGTAAAGATTAAGAGCGGTTCTCGGCAGAGTAACACCAGTCTGCCGAGATAACGCTCGTGGTACTTAGTTAAGTACTTAAGCGGCAACTAAACTGATGAGCCTGTCTTCGTGTGTTTTGCTGCAGAACGCAGGAAGACAGGCTCCAAACAAACCATTAGACAGATAAGGAATACCACCATGTCAGAACGTTTAAACAATGACGTGGATCCGATCGAAACCCGCGACTGGCTGCAGGCGATCGAATCGGTCATCCGTGAAGAGGGTGTTGAGCGAGCTCAGTTTCTGATTGATCAGGTGCTGGGAGAAGCGCGCAAAGGCGGCGTGAAGGTTGCGGCAGGCTCGGCAGCCAATCACTACGTCAACACCATCGCGGTAGAAGACGAACCTGAATACCCAGGTAACCTGGATCTGGAACGCCGCATTCGTTCAGCGATCCGCTGGAACGCCGTAATGACCGTTCTGCGTGCCTCCAAAAAAGATCTGGATCTGGGCGGCCACATGGCTTCCTTCCAGTCTTCCGCGACCTTCTATGAAGTCTGCTTTAACCACTTCTTCCGTGCGCGCAACGAGAAAGACGGCGGCGATCTGGTGTACTTCCAGGGCCACATCTCTCCGGGCGTTTATGCACGTGCCTTCCTTGAAGGCCGCCTGACCGAAGAGCAAATGAATAACTTCCGCCAGGAAGTGCATGGCAATGGCCTGTCTTCTTACCCGCATCCAAAGCTGATGCCGGAATTCTGGCAGTTCCCGACCGTTTCCATGGGCCTGGGCCCAATCAGCGCCATCTATCAGGCTAAATTCCTCAAGTATCTGGAGCACCGTGGCCTGAAAGACACCTCTGGCCAGACCGTTTATGCCTTCCTGGGCGACGGTGAGATGGACGAGCCGGAATCCAAAGGGGCGATCACTATCGCTACCCGCGAGAAGCTGGACAACCTGGTATTCGTTATCAACTGTAACCTGCAGCGCCTGGACGGCCCGGTTACCGGTAATGGCAAGATCATCAACGAGCTGGAAGGCATCTTCGCCGGTGCTGGCTGGCAAGTGCTGAAAGTGATCTGGGGTGGCCGTTGGGATGAACTGCTGCGTAAAGACACCAGCGGTAAGCTGGTGCAACTGATGGGCGAAACGCTGGACGGCGATTATCAGACCTTCAAATCCAAAGACGGCGCTTATGTGCGTGAGCACTTCTTCGGCCGCTACCCGGAAACCGCTGCGTTGGTGAAAGACATGACCGACGACGAGATCTGGGCACTGAACCGTGGTGGCCACGATCCGAAGAAGGTCTATGCCGCACTGAAAAAAGCGCAGGAAACCAAAGGTAAAGCCACCGTGATCCTGGCTCATACCATTAAAGGTTACGGCATGGGTGAAACGGCGGAAGGTAAAAACATTGCTCACCAGGTGAAGAAAATGAACATGGAAGGGGTTCACCACTTCCGCGATCGTTTCAATGTGCCGGTTGCCGATGCTGATATCGAAAAACTGCCATTTATCACCTTCGATAAAGATTCAGAAGAATACAAATATCTGCACGAACGCCGTCAGGCGCTGCAAGGCTATGTGCCAACCCGCCTGCCTGCGTTCACCCAGAAGCTGGAAATGCCAGCGCTGTCTGACTTCAACTCCCTGTTGGAAGAGCAGAACAAAGAAATCTCTACCACCATCGCCTTCGTGCGTGCCCTGAACGTGATGCTGAAGAACCCGTCGATCAAAGATCGTCTGGTGCCTATCATTGCCGACGAAGCACGTACCTTCGGGATGGAAGGCCTGTTCCGCCAGATCGGCATCTACAGCCCGAACGGCCAGCAGTACACCCCGCAGGACCGTGAGCAAGTGGCGTACTACAAAGAAGACGAAAAAGGTCAGATCCTGCAGGAAGGCATCAACGAACTGGGCGCGGCCTCTTCCTGGCTTGCGGCAGCGACTTCCTACAGCACTAACGATCTGCCAATGATCCCGTTCTACATCTACTACTCGATGTTCGGGTTCCAGCGTATCGGCGATCTGTGCTGGTTAGCCGGTGACCAACAGGCGCGCGGCTTCCTGATCGGCGGGACTTCAGGCCGTACTACCCTGAACGGCGAAGGTCTGCAGCACGAAGATGGTCACAGCCACATTCAGTCGCTGACCATTCCTAACTGTATCTCCTACGATCCGGCTTACGCGTATGAAGTGGCGGTGATCATGCATGACGGCCTGGTACGTATGTACGGCGACGCGCAGGAAAACGTCTACTACTACCTGACCACGCTGAACGAAAACTACCATATGCCAGCGATGCCGCAGGGCGCAGAAGAGGGTATCCGTAAGGGTATCTACAAGCTGGAAACCTTGGCGGGTAGTAAAGGTAAAGTGCAGTTGCTGGGTTCCGGTGCGATTTTGCGTCATGTGCGTGAAGCAGCGCAGATCCTGGCGAAAGACTACGGAGTGGGTTCTGACACCTACAGCGTGACTTCCTTCACCGAACTGGCGCGTGATGGCCAGGACTGTGAGCGTTGGAACATGCTGCACCCAACCGAAACTCCGCGCGTGCCTTACATCGCTCAGGTGATGAACGATGCGCCAGCGGTGGCGTCTACCGACTACATGAAGCTGTTCGCAGAACAGGTTCGCACTTACGTTCCTGCCAGCGATTATCGCGTCCTGGGCACTGACGGTTTCGGCCGTTCTGACAGCCGCGAAAATCTGCGTCACCACTTTGAAGTTGATGCTTCTTACGTGGTGGTTGCTGCACTGGGCGAACTGGCTAAACGCGGTGAGATTGACGCTTCTGTGGTCGCTGATGCAATTAAGAAATTCGACATCAACCCAGAAAAAGTCAACCCACGTCTGGCATAAGAGGTAAATAGAATGTCTATCGAAATCAAAGTGCCGGACATCGGTGCAGACGAAGTTGAAATCACCGAGATCTTGGTGAAGGTCGGCGATAAAGTGGCCGTTGAGCAATCGCTGATCACCGTGGAAGGCGACAAAGCCTCCATGGAAGTGCCATCCCCGCAGGCGGGCGTGGTGAAAGAGATCAAGGTTGCCGTGGGTGATAAAACCGAAACCGGCAAGCTGCTGATGATTTTTGAAGCAGAAGGTGCAGCAGCACCGGCGGCCAAGGCAGAAGAAAAACCTGCAGCGGCTCCGGTAGCCGCGGCCGCCAGCGCCGCCAAAGACGTTGCCGTACCGGATATCGGTGCTGACGAAGTTGAAGTCACCGAGATCCTGGTGAAAGTCGGCGATACCGTTGCTGCCGAGCAGTCGCTGATCACCGTCGAGGGCGATAAAGCCTCTATGGAAGTGCCAGCGCCGTTCGCCGGTACCGTGAAAGAGATCAAAATCAACACCGGCGATAAAGTGAAAACCGGCTCGCTGATCATGGTGTTCGACGTGGCTGGCTCAGCTCCGGTGGCTGTGGCAGCATCAGCAGCGCCTGTCGCTGCACCGGCTGCCAGCGCAGTTAAAAACGTTGAAGTGCCAGATATCGGTGGCGACGAAGTTGAAGTGACCGAAGTGATGGTGAAAGTGGGCGACAAAGTTGCCGCTGAGCAGTCGCTGATCACCGTTGAAGGTGACAAGGCTTCGATGGAAGTGCCGGCACCTTTCGCGGGTACCGTGAAAGAGATCAAAATCAGCACTGGCGCTAAGGTGAAAACCGGCTCACTGATTATGGTGTTTGAAGTAGAAGGGGCAGCACCTGCCGCCGCTCCAGCGCCAAAAGCAGAGGCTGCACCGGCTCCGGCCAAGCAGGAAGCGCCGGCCGTTGCTCCTGCCACCGCTGCCGCAGGCAAGGGCGAGTTCACTGAGAACGATGCTTACGTTCACGCTACACCGGTCATTCGCCGCCTGGCACGTGAATTCGGCGTAAACCTGGCGAAAGTGAAAGGTACCGGTCGTAAAGGCCGTATCCTGCGCGAAGACGTTCAGGCTTATGTGAAAGACGCGGTTAAACGTGCCGAAGCTGCTCCTGCGGCAACCGGCGGTGGTCTGCCGGGCATGCTGCCATGGCCGAAGGTGGACTTCAGCAAGTTTGGTGAGATCGAAGAAGTCGAAATGGGCCGCATCCAGAAAATCTCTGGTGCCAACCTGAGCCGCAACTGGGTGATGATCCCGCACGTGACTCACTTCGATAAAACCGATATCACCGATCTGGAAGCGTTCCGTAAGCAGCAGAACGAAGAAGCGGCCAAGCGTAAGCTGGACGTGAAGTTCACCCCGGTGGTGTTTATCATGAAAGCCGTTGCTGCCGCTCTGGAACAGATGCCGCGCTTCAACAGCTCGCTGTCCGAAGATGGCCAGAAGTTGACGCTGAAAAAATACATCAACATCGGTGTGGCGGTAGATACGCCAAATGGTCTGGTGGTGCCGGTATTCAAAGATGTGAACAAGAAAAGCATCACCGAGCTGTCGCGCGAACTGATGACGATCTCCAAGAAAGCGCGTGATGGCAAATTGACCGCAGGCGAAATGCAGGGCGGTTGCTTTACCATCTCCAGCCTGGGTGGGATCGGGACAACCCATTTCGCACCGATCGTTAACGCACCGGAAGTGGCGATCTTGGGTGTTTCCAAGTCTGCTATTGAGCCGGTCTGGAACGGTAAAGAGTTCACGCCACGCTTGATAATGCCGATGTCGCTCTCCTTCGACCACCGTGTGATTGACGGTGCTGATGGTGCGCGCTTTATCACCATTATCAACAATATGCTGGCTGATATCCGCCGTCTGGTGATGTAACTGTTTAGGGGCGCTCTGGTAGCGCCCCTGTCAATCCTACTACCGGTTTTGTCGAGTTGTTGCATGACTCGACAGAATTGTTGAGACACGGGTCACCTGAACGCGCTTTGCAGACTATTAACAATTCTGTAAACTGCTCGCGGTGTAAGCGTCCCGGTGGATGAAGGGCGTTATGAGATTGATTAATAATATACCCAATGGATTTCACGTTGCAGCTAGGCGGCAAGTTCGTGAATCCCGAGGAGCTTACACAAGTA
This sequence comes from Serratia sp. MMO-28, assembly GCF_037199905.1. NCBI lineage: Bacteria > Pseudomonadati > Pseudomonadota > Gammaproteobacteria > Enterobacterales > Yersiniaceae > Serratia > Serratia sp. MMO-28. The sequence continues at coordinate 59,336 of NZ_JBBCVB010000006.1, read as the reverse complement.
AGTGACTGGGGTGAGCGAGTGAAGCCAACAACGCTGCAAGGTGAAAGACGAAGGGTATAAAAATGACGTCTGACCCGCCGGACAAACAATTAAGAGGTCATGATGAGTACTGAAATTAAAACTCAGGTCGTGGTACTTGGGGCGGGCCCAGCAGGTTACTCTGCTGCCTTTCGTTGCGCTGACTTAGGTCTTGAAACCGTTCTGGTAGAGCGTTATTCCACTTTGGGTGGGGTGTGCCTGAACGTGGGCTGTATCCCTTCCAAAGCACTGCTGCACGTTGCTAAAGTGATCGAAGAAGCCAAAGCGCTGGCTGAGCACGGCATCGTTTTCGGTGAGCCGAAAACCGATATCGACAAAGTTCGCATCTGGAAAGAAAAAGTCATCAATCAGCTGACCGGTGGCCTGGCTGGTATGGCGAAAGGCCGTAAAGTGAAAGTGGTTAACGGCCAAGGTAAGTTCACCGGCGCTAACACCCTGGTTGTTGAAGGCGAAAATGGTGCGACTACCATCAACTTCGACAATGCCATCATTGCTGCAGGTTCCCGTCCGATTCAACTGCCCTTTATTCCTCATGAAGATCCACGCGTGTGGGACTCCACCGATGCGCTGGCGCTGAAAACCGTTCCAGAGCGTTTGCTGGTGATGGGTGGCGGTATCATCGGCCTGGAAATGGGTACCGTATACCATGCGCTGGGTTCTAAGATCGACGTGGTTGAAATGGCCGATCAGGTGATTCCAGCCGCTGATAAAGACGTGGTGAAAGTCTTCACCAAGCGCATCAGCAAGCAGTTCAACCTGATGCTGGAAACCAAAGTGACGGCGGTAGAAGCCAAAGAAGACGGCATCTACGTTACGATGGAAGGCAAAAAGGCTCCGGCAGAACCACAGCGTTACGACGCCGTGCTGGTGGCGATTGGCCGTGTGCCAAACGGTAAACTGCTGGATGCAGGCAAAGCCGGTGTAGAGGTTGACGAACGTGGCTTTATCCACGTCGACAAACAGCTGCGCACCAACATGCCGCACATCTTTGCTATCGGTGACATCGTGGGGCAGCCAATGCTGGCGCACAAAGGCGTGCATGAAGGCCACGTTGCGGCAGAAGTTATCGCTGGTATGAAGCATTACTTCGATCCAAAAGTCATCCCATCCATCGCTTACACCGAGCCGGAAGTGGCGTGGGTTGGTTTGACCGAGAAAGAAGCGAAAGAGAAAGGCATCAGCTACGAAACCTCCACCTTCCCGTGGGCGGCTTCTGGCCGTGCGATCGCTTCTGACTGTGCAGACGGCATGACCAAACTGATCTTCGACAAAGAAACTCACCGTATTATCGGTGGCGCAATTGTCGGCACCAACGGCGGTGAACTGCTGGGTGAGATCGGCCTGGCAATTGAGATGGGTTGCGACGCAGAAGATATCGCGTTGACCATCCACGCTCACCCGACCTTGCACGAATCCGTCGGCTTGGCCGCGGAGATCTACGAAGGCAGCATCACCGATCTGCCAAACCCGAAAGCCAAAAAGAAGTAATTCTTCTGTACCCAAAATAATTCGAGTTGCTTGTCGGCGGCAACTGAATGAATCCCCGGGAGCTTACTTAAGTAAGTGACTGGGGTGAGTGACAAATCTGCGAAAGCATATTTGAACGCTGCTTGCAGCGGCCCCGAAGGGGCGAGGCCCAGCATGGGCCGAGTAACGCAGCCAACACCCAAGCAACTTGAAGTATGAAGGGTATGGTTTGAACGGTTAATAAGCGGCTCCTGTTGAGGGGCCGTTTTTATTGGATTCGTTCCAGTAAAAGGCCGCTTCGAAAAGCGGCCAGTAGCTTACTTGTTCTGGATTATAACGTTGAAGTTGAGATGGTTGCCGGAAACTGGCCAGCCGCCATTACTGACCCCAAACGCTAAACCCAGTACAATGAGCAGGATAAAGAAAGAACTCCTTTTCATTGCGCGTTCCTTGTGGGACCACGACCACCGCGACTTCACCGGGAAAGCCCCGGTGGAACAAGCACTTGGTAGTGCTAGTATCGCAGTAGTTGCAGCACTGCTCTCAAGCCCGATGATCGGCTGCTAAACCGACAGAACAGACCCGAAATCAGGGTACATAAAAGACAGATTCTTTACATCCGGTTGGTTGATTTTTTAACCAATTTTACGCACAATGTTGTTGCTTGGTAGTGCTTGTATCGTTTCTGACGATGTAAAAAATCCGTTCGGTGCCTGCTAACACCGTATGGATACAAAAGAACCGTCGTAATTGGCGGTTTTTTTGTGTTTGCTGTTCGCAAATTTCCCCTCGACACAATTAATAACCATTGTAAAAGTATGGATGTTGTGTTGTGCTCATCTGGCTGAGCTTTTGGACCGTAACGAACGTCCCGCCTGCGTTGCAGCCGATTACGCTGCGCTCAACGATTCAGCAAAGATTTAATGTTGCTTTTATGTGAACGAATTAACAAGCGTTTCAGATCCTGATATGCTGGCCGAGCGGAACCGGGCACTGTACCTTACAGTCCAGGATATCGACAGCAGTGCCCCGTCAGATTTATGCCTTTCATATTTTGCAGCCAAAACAGCGCAACTCGAACGATGAAGGGTATAAAACGCCAGGCACCATAAATGACAATGAGAGCGAGGAGAAAGTCGTGCTAGAAGAATACCGTAAGCACGTGGCCGAGCGTGCTGCAGAGGGCATCGTCCCTAAGCCATTAGATGCGACACAAATGGCAGCGCTGGTTGAATCATTAAAAAATCCGCCAAAAGGCGAAGAAGAATTTCTGTTAGACCTGCTGATTAACCGCGTACCACCGGGCGTCGATGAAGCCGCCTATGTCAAAGCAGGTTTTCTGGCTGCTATCGCCAAAGGTGATGCCACTTCTCCCCTGGTTACCCCCGAAAAAGCCGTTGAACTGTTAGGCACCATGCAGGGTGGTTATAACATTCATCCACTGATCGACGCGCTGGATAACGCCAAACTGGCACCGATCGCTGCCAAAGCCTTGTCCCACACGCTGCTGATGTTTGATAACTTCTACGACGTGGAAGAGAAAGCCAAAGCGGGCAACCCGCATGCCAAGCAGGTCATGCAGTCTTGGGCGGATGCCGAATGGTATCTGTCACGCCCGCCGCTGGCAGAAAAGCTCACCGTTACCGTGTTCAAAGTGACCGGTGAAACCAACACTGACGATCTGTCACCAGCCCAGGACGCCTGGTCGCGCCCGGATATCCCACTGCACGCGCTGGCGATGCTGAAAAACGAGCGTGACGGTATTCACCCCGATCAACCGGGCAGCGTGGGCCCGATCAAGCAGATCGAACAGTTGAACAAGAAGGGTTTCCCGCTGGCCTACGTTGGTGATGTGGTCGGTACCGGTTCTTCTCGTAAATCCGCCACCAACTCGGTGTTGTGGTTTATGGGGGACGACATCCCTTACGTACCGAACAAGCGCGCTGGCGGCGTAGTGCTGGGCGGTAAAATTGCGCCAATCTTCTTCAACACCATGGAAGATGCCGGTGCATTGCCGATCGAAGTGGACGTATCCAATCTGAACATGGGCGATGTCATTGACATCTTCCCGTACAAAGGCGAAGTGCGTAACCACCACACCGGCGAACTGCTGGCCAGCTTTGAACTGAAAACCGACGTGCTGCTGGATGAAGTGCGCGCCGGTGGCCGTATTCCACTGATTATCGGCCGTGGGCTGACCACCAAAGCGCGTGAAGCGCTGGGCCTGCCGCACAGCAAAGTCTTCCGTATTGCCAAGCCGGTTGCGGCAAGCAACAAAGGTTTCTCACTGGCGCAGAAAATGGTTGGCCGCGCCTGTGGCGTGGCGGGCGTGCGCCCTGGTGAATACTGTGAGCCGAAGATGACCTCCGTGGGTTCACAAGATACCACCGGCCCGATGACCCGCGATGAGCTGAAAGATCTGGCGTGCCTGGGCTTCTCTGCCGATCTGGTGATGCAGTCCTTCTGCCATACCGCCGCTTATCCTAAGCCGGTTGACGTGACCACGCACCACACTTTGCCGGACTTTATCATGAACCGTGGCGGCGTTTCGCTGCGCCCGGGCGACGGCATTATCCACTCTTGGCTGAATCGCATGCTGTTGCCGGATACCGTGGGCACCGGTGGTGATTCTCATACCCGTTTCCCCATTGGGATTTCCTTCCCGGCAGGTTCCGGCCTGGTGGCATTTGCTGCCGCGACCGGCGTGATGCCGCTGGATATGCCAGAGTCAGTGCTGGTGCGCTTCAAAGGTAAAATGCAGCCGGGCATCACTCTGCGCGATCTGGTGCATGCTATTCCTTACTATGCGATCCAGCAGGGGCTGCTGACCGTTGAGAAGAAAGGTAAGAAAAACATCTTCTCTGGCCGCATTCTGGAGATCGAAGGCTTACCAGAGCTGAAAGTCGAACAGGCATTCGAACTGGCGGACGCCTCTGCCGAGCGTTCTGCCGCTGGTTGCACCATCAAACTGGATAAAGCACCGATCCAGGAGTATCTGAGCTCCAATATCGTGATGCTGAAGTGGATGATCGCTGAAGGCTATGGCGATCGCCGTACGCTGGAGCGCCGTATTCAGGGCATGGAAAAATGGTTGGCGGATCCGCAACTGCTGGAAGGCGATGCGGATGCTGAATATGCGGCAGTGATCGAAATCGATCTGGCCGATATCAAGCAACCGATCCTGTGTGCGCCTAACGATCCGGACGACGCTCGCCTGCTGTCCGATGTGGCCAACAGCAAGATCGATGAAGTGTTCATCGGTTCCTGCATGACCAATATCGGCCACTTCCGCGCGGCGGGTAAACTGCTGGATCAGCACAAAGGCCAACTGCCAACCCGCTTGTGGGTTGCGCCACCGACCAAGATGGATGCGGCTCAACTGACCGAAGAGGGCTATTACAGCGTCTTTGGCAAGAGCGGGGCGCGTATCGAGATCCCAGGCTGTTCACTGTGCATGGGTAACCAGGCACGCGTAGCCGATGGTGCAACGGTGGTTTCTACCTCCACGCGTAACTTCCCGAACCGTTTGGGGAATGGTGCTAACGTTTATCTGGCATCCGCAGAGCTGGCGGCAGTGGCATCGCTGCTGGGCCGCTTGCCAACACCTGATGAGTACCAAACTTACATGGCGCAGGTCGACAAAACGGCAGCGGATACCTATCGCTACCTGAACTTCGATCAACTGAGCCAGTATACTGAAAAAGCCGACGGTGTGATTTTCCAGACTGCGGTGTAATTCAGTATACCCAAAATAATTCGAGTTGCTTGTAGGCGGCAACCGAATGAATCCCTAGGAGCTTACATCAGTAAGTGACTGGGGTGAACGAGGGCAGCCAACACCCAAGCAACTTGAAGTATGACGGGTATAAACGGTTTTAATATTCGCGGGGGCCTTTGGGGCCCCGTTTTTTATTGGCTTGCTATCTGGAAAATTTATCGCTACTATCGCGGCGTTTTTTTCCATTCACATTATGCAAAGGAGGTACATCATGAATTATCAAGCACTGTTTACCCTTTGCAGGTCGTATCCTCAGGCTTAATTTCCTGTTTTCCGCGTAGTCGTACAGGTATTGCTCTGGCTCCGGCCTGCCACATCCAAATTATATTAATTAATCATCAGGATTGGTTATGGGCAATATTATACGCTCCGTTGTGCCGCGCGTTTCATTGATCGCGTCGCAACACACCTGGATTGAAGGAAATGCAATCCAGCAATTAGAAATTACGGCCAAGCTGCCAGATATGGTACGCGTTGTCGGGATGCCTGATTTGCATCCGGGCCGCGGTTATCCCGTTGGTGCCGCTTTCTTTTCACAACATCGTTTTTATCCAGCGTTAATCGGTAATGATATCGGTTGCGGTATGTCGTTATGGCAAACAGATTTAACCGCGATGAAACAGTCGTTGGATAAATTAGAAAAAAATCTGGGTAATATTGATGGCCCATTAGATGAAGACAGCCTAGGCGCTATTCCACCGGCGCTGGTACCTTATGCACCCAGCTTGGGAACCATCGGTGGCGGTAACCATTTTGCCGAGCTTTTACAGGTTGATGAAATCTATCAACCGGATGCTATCTTCGACAAAAAACGCCTGATGCTGCTGGTACACAGCGGCTCGCGGGGGTTGGGCCAGATGATATTGGAACAGCATGTTCGTGCTCATGGGCACCATGGCCTGTTGGAAAGTAGCGAAGAGGCCGGGGATTATTTGCAACAGCATCAGCAGGCGCTGGATTTCGCCGCTTTCAATCGGCAATTGATTGCCGGGCGGATACTGAAGCGTTTGCGCACTGCGGGCAATTGTCTGCTGGATATTCATCACAATCTGTTGGCATCCGCCAATATTGAAGGTGTACAGGGCTGGCTGCATCGTAAAGGTGCCACGCCTTCAGATGAAGGGCTGGTGGTGATCCCGGGTTCGCGCGGTGATTACAGCTATGTGGTTCAGCCACTGCCGGCAGCCAGCAGTCTGTTCTCACTGGCGCATGGCGCCGGGCGCAAATGGATGCGAGCAGAGTGTAAAGAGCGTCTTTCTGCACGTTTTAGCGTAGAACAACTGGCCAGAACGCGTTTCGGCAGCAGGGTGATTTGCCGCGATCGGCAACTGATCTATCAGGAAGCGCCAGAAGCTTACAAACCTATTGATAGCGTAGTCGGGGCGTTGCAGCAGGCTGGATTAGTCACCCTGCTGGCGCGTCTGAAGCCTGTGCTGACGTACAAAACCAGCGGAGGGCGGGAATGATTCTATTACAGATTTCTGCTGCCCATGGGCCCGATGAATGTTGTCTGGCGGTCAGCCTGGCGCTGCGGCAGTTTTACCATGAGGCCCAGGCTCTGCAGGTAGAACTGCACGAAATTGAGCGGGAAAGTGGCCGCCTGGCGGGCACATTGCGCTCGGTGCTGCTGGCGCTTAACGGTGAATCGGCTGAGCAATTGGCCGAGCGCTGGTGCGGAACATTGCAATGGATCTGCGAAAGCCCGTGGCGTAAAGGGCGTGCCAGAAAGAACTGGTTTATCGGTGCCGCACGTTTTTCTCCGGCAGTCATGCCAAAAGAAAGCGAAATTCGGTTTGAAACCTTGAAGTCATCCGGCCCTGGCGGGCAACACGTGAATAAAACGGAATCGGCGATTCGTGCCACCCATCTGGCCAGTGGAATTAGCGTTAAGGTGCAGACGGAACGTAGCCAGCATGCGAACAAACGCTTGGCGTGTTTACTGATTGCGCATCGGCTGGAACAACTCAAGCAACAGCGGTTGGATGAACAACGTGCACAACGGCGCCTGTTTCATCATCAAATTGTTCGAGGGGCGCCAGTGCGCATTTTTAAAGGGAATGACTTTACGCCATCGCAATAATCAGCGCGTTAACGGCGAGTCGTAATAAATAGCCTATCGACCTGATGGAATATCCCGATAGGCTAATAACAAGAAGAAAACTAATGGATATGCAAAGAAAATATGGTCGAACGTACCATTATCCTTTCTCACCGGGAACCACCAGTGACGATCGGATCAACAAAGAATACTGGCAAGACATTCAGTTAATTAAGCGATTAATACACACTGAAAAACTCGATGGTGAAAATAACTGCCTGAATCAATACGGTGTGTTCGCGCGATCTCATGCGGCGCCGACGGTTTCTGCCTGGACGCGTCAGATCCGCCAGCGTTGGCAACAGATCAAAAACGATCTCGGTGATATTGAGCTGTTTGGCGAGAACTTATATGCCACTCACTCTATTGAATATCGCGCTTTGGAACAGGACTTCTACTTATTTGCGGTGCGCTGCAAAGATGTGTGGCTAAGTTGGGAAGAAGTGAAGTTCTATGCTGCGTTATTTGATTTTGCCTGTGTGCCTGAGCTGCCGCTGAATACTCAAAACCAGACAGAGGCAGAATACCGATTGGCTATCATTGAACAGGCAAAAGAGATGGGCTGTTTTGCACCGCATGATGTTCATACTGGGTTGCCCTGTAGCATGGAAGGGATCGTCACACGTAATGCGGCAGAATTCCCGGTGGTTCAATTTCCCCATCAGGTCTTTAAATACGTGCGTAAAAATCATGTGAAGACGGATCGTCACTGGAGAGTGAACTGGCAACGAGCCCGTATGGCGCATGAGTACCGTCAGGAGGAAGGCCATGTGGTGCTTAAATGAAGATAAACAGTGGGCCAGGCTGGCGGAAAAGTTTCGCTGGGTGGCCGATATGCACCAGGTGCCGCAGGATCCCCGGCACCATGCAGAAGGGGACGTAGCAATTCATACCCAACGCGTGCTGGCTGCACTGACCGGGGCGAAGGAGTTCGCCGCGTTGCCTTCGCAGCAACAGGAACTGCTCTGGGCCGCCGCATTGCTGCACGATGTAGAAAAGCGTAGCACCACGCGCGTCGAGGCCGACGGTTCGGTCACCTCTCCGAATCATGCCAAGCGCGGTGAACTGACTACGCGCTCGATTCTGTATCGCGACATCGTCACGCCGTTTCAACTGCGTGAACAGATTGCGGCTTTGGTGCGATTTCATGGTTTGCCGCTGTGGATTATGGCGCGCCCTGCGCCGGAGCGGGCGTTATTATCTGCCGCCTTACGGCTGGATACGCGGCTGTTGGCAATGCTGGCACGGGCGGATGTCATGGGGCGTGATTGTGCGGATCAAGCCAGCTTGCTGGATAGTATCGAATTGTTCGAGCTGTTTTGCCAAGAGCAGCAATGCTGGGGGCAGGCTCGCCCCTTTGCCAGTGACTACCAGCGTTATCACTATCTGACGCACCCGCAGGCCTGCGTCGATTTTGCGCCTTACGAACAATTTCACAGTGAGGTGATCCTGCTTTGCGCGTTACCGGGCATGGGGAAGGATCGTTATATCGAGCAGCATGCGCCTGGGATGGCTGTTATCAGCCTGGATGATATTCGCCGCCAACACCGGTTGTCCCCAGCGGATAAAAACGCTACGGGGTGGGTGGTGCAACAGGCCAAACAACAGGCGAAAGCACTGTTACGCCGAGGCGAACCTTTCGTGTGGAATGCGACCAACATCACCCGGCAATTGCGTAGTCAATTGGTTGCACTGTTTACGGCTTATCGGGCAAAAGTGAAGATTGTGTATCTCGAGGTGCCCTACAAGCAGTGGCTGCAGCAAAATGCCGGGCGTGAGCACAGCGTGCCGATTAGTACCATGGAACGTATGCTGAGCAAGTTGGAAATTCCACAACTGGATGAAGCGCATGAAGTGGAATGGCAAATTCAGAATATTAAATGAAGCAGCCTGTGGCAGAAGCCAGCGACATGGATTTTTCCGCAGCACTCGCGGCATGTTATAATGCAGCAAAATCAGGTTGTTATGGCGTTTCCTTATTACTCGATGGCGGTTGCTGATTTACGGCTATCTGCACCCAGTTATCCACTTTGCGAGCTTTCACTGAGACAGTCGCGAATTAACGTTTAAACTAATAAAAACGGCTCAGGAGGGCATGCTATGGATTACGAATTTCTGCGTGACGTTACCGGTCAGGTGGTGGTCAGATTTTCGATGGGGCATGAGGCCATCGGGCATTGGATCAACGAAGAGCTGAAAGGGGATTTTAACCTGCTGGATCGGATTGAGGCCGGCGCGGCAGAAGTCAAAGGCAGCGAGCGTCAGTGGCAGTTGGAAGGCCATGAGTATACCCTGCTGATGGATGGCGAAGAAGTGATGATCCGTGCCAACCAGCTGGAGTTTGAAGGCGACGAGATGGAAGAAGGAATGAATTACTATGACGAAGAAAGCCTCTCTTTCTGCGGTGTAGAGGATTTTCTAGCGGTGCTGAAGGCTTACCGTTCCTTCATGCTGAATTACTGATTTCCCTCTCATTTAAAGAGGTGTCTCCTGCCGGGGCACCTCTTCCACCTCACCCTGCTCACTTCCTTATACTGATTAAATTAAATCAAAAAATCACAATGCTGATTTTTTGATCTGCGACTTGGCGCTCATTTTGTTTTTTATGATTCAATATAATCATTTTGATTTAAATAAATCAAAAATGAGAGGGAAGGATGAAAATTAAGGCGGCAATAGAGAGAATCCCTGGCGGGATGATGGTCGTCCCACTGGTGCTTGGCGCGATGATCAACACCTTTGCACCACAGGCGCTGCAGATCGGCGGCTTTACCACCGCGCTGTTTAAGAACGGCGCTGCTCCATTGATTGGCGCTTTCCTGCTGTGCATGGGGGCAGGGATCAGCTTCAAAGCGGCACCGCAGGCGCTGCTGCAAGGCGGTACGATCACCTTGACCAAATTGCTGGTCGCGATGGCGCTGGGATTAGGCGTTGAACATCTGTTTGGCACGGAAGGGATTTTTGGTCTCACGGGGTTGGCGATCATTGCCGCTATGAGTAACTCCAACGGTGGCCTGTATGCAGCGCTGGTGGGGGAGTTCGGCAATGAGCGAGATGTGGGGGCGATTTCGGTCCTTTCGCTGAATGACGGGCCATTCTTTACCATGATCGCTCTCGGTGCCGCAGGCATGGCGAATATCCCGATGATGGCGCTGGTGGCGGTGTTGGTCCCGCTGTTGGTGGGAATGCTGCTGGGGAATCTGGATCATCAGATGCGTGATTTCCTGACCAAAGGCGGCCCGATCCTGATCCCCTTCTTTGCGTTTGCTCTCGGGGCAGGGATCAACCTGGAAATGCTATTACAAGGCGGCGTTGCCGGGGTGTTGCTCGGTGTATTAACCACCTTTGTCGGCGGCTTCTTTAACATTAAGGCCGATCGGCTGGTGGGCGGTTCAGGGATTGCCGGGGCGGCTGCATCAAGCACCGCGGGTAATGCGGTGGCTACGCCGTTGGCGATTGCTCAGGCGGATCCTTCATTGGCCAGCGTAGCCGCAGCCGCTGCACCGCTGATCGCCGCATCGGTGATCACTACTGCCATACTGACTCCGATTCTCACCTCCTGGGTAGCAAAGCGTAATGCAGCGAAGGGCACTGCGGTGGAGAAAGCGGCATGAAGATGATTGTGATCGCGGATGATTTTACCGGTGCTAATGATACCGGCGTGCAATTGGCGAAAAAAGGCGCACGTACCGACGTGGTGCTCAACGAGTCACCTCGTTCTATACAGCGTACCGATGTATTGGTGATCAACACAGAAAGCCGGGCACTCACTGCCGCTATGGCCAAAGCCAAAGTAACCGCAGCTTTGCGGCCCTATTGCCAAAGCGATGCTCCACCATTGGTGTATAAAAAGATCGACTCTACCTTTCGCGGTAACGTCGGGGCAGAAGTCGAAGCCGCGATGAACGCCTGCGGGGCGCAATTGGCGATCGTCGCCGCGGCGATCCCTGCCGCAGGCCGCGTGACCCGTAACGGGCAATGTTGGGTTAACGGTGTGCCGCTGGCAGAAACCGAGTTTGCCAGCGATCCGAAAACGCCGATTGTTTCTTCACACATTAAAACCTTGATCGGGCTGCAGAGTGATTATCCAGTTTATGAACTGGATTTGCTGACGGTGCGCGGGGGCAAGCTAGGTGCTGAATTACAACAGATCGGCCGCGCAGGGCCCGCGATGGTGGTGGTGGATGCGGAAAATGATGGCGATCTGGCACTGTTGGCTCAGGCCACCTCGCAGCTCAGCGTGCGCTATTTACTGGTGGGGGCTGCCGGGTTAGCCAATGCGCTCCCTGCCAGTTGCTATCTTGCCACGCGCCAGCGGTTGCCGGTGTTGGTGGTAGCGGGGTCGATGAGTGAGGCTACCCAGCAACAGATCCTGTTTGCAGCAGAAGAAAAATTGCTGGGTGTGGTCGAGGTTGATGTCGAAGGGTTATTGCAACCCAGCCATCAGCACGCGCTTGACGCGATCATCCACCAGGCAGCAGCGGTGCTACGAGACAGGCAACATTGCGTATTACGCACCTGCCGCGATGCCAATGCGCGCCAGATGATCGATCTGCTGTGCGAGCGGCACCATCTCACGCGCCAGCAGCTGGGCGACCGCATCAGCGAAGCGTTAGGTGCGATCACGCTGGCGATTATCAATCAGTCACAAATTGGTGGGCTGTTCCTTACCGGTGGGGATATCGCGATTGCGGTTGCCAGAGCGTTAGGGGCGGAAGGATATCGTATCACCCATGAGGTGGCACCTTGTGTGCCCTGTGGCACCTTCGTCAACAGCGAAATAGATGATTTGCCGGTAATTACTAAAGCGGGCGGGTTTGGTGGTGCGTCAACGCTGCGTGATGCCCTTTATTTTATTGAGGAGATGTACAGTGGTAAATAACACGATTGCAGTCACCATGGGGGATCCGGCAGGTATTGGGCCAGAAATTATCATCAAGGCGCTGTCTGAAGGGGAACTGGCGGGAGCGCCTGCGGTCGTGGTGGGCTGTCTGCAAACGTTACAACGTATTCAGGCTTTGCGGATCGTGCCGATGGTGGAGTTAAAGCCGATCCAGCGCGTTTCGGAGGCACGCTTTGCACCCGGTGTGATCAACATTATTGATGAACCGCTGGAGGATCCCGCTGCGCTAATACCAGGGAAAGTGCAATCACAGGCGGGCGATCTGGCTTACCGCTGTGTAAAGCGTGCCACCGAACTGGCGATGGCTGGCGAGGTCAAGGCGATAGCGACGGCGCCATTGAATAAAGAGGCTCTGCATCTGGCTGGGCATCTCTATCCTGGTCATACCGAGCTGTTGGCGCACCTGACCAACAGCCGGGATTACGCCATGGTGTTGTATACCGATAAACTGAAGGTTATCCATGTTTCTACGCACATTGCCTTGCGTAAGTTCCTCGATACCTTGAATGCGGAACGCATTGAGACGGTGGTGGCGATGGCCGATACCTTCCTCAGGCGTGTCGGCTATCAACAGCCACGCATTGCCGTGGCCGGGGTTAATCCGCACGCAGGGGAAAATGGCCTGTTTGGTGATGAAGAGATCACGATTGTCGGCCCGGCCATTGCCGCGGTAAAACAGAGAGGGATCGACGTTTATGGCCCATGCCCGCCGGATACCGTTTTCCTGCAAGCCTATGAAGGGCAGTACGACATGGTGGTGGCGATGTACCACGATCAGGGCCATATTCCGCTTAAGCTGCTCGGGTTTTATGATGGGGTGAATATTACCGCCGGTTTGCCGTTTATTCGCACCTCTGCTGATCACGGCACTGCGTTTGATATTGCCTGGACAGGTAAAGCCAAGTCTGAGAGCATGGCGATCTCAATTCAACTGGCCACACAGTTGGCATGATCAAACGGATGTTATGAAGCCACAAAGCCGTCAGAACCAGATTCTGGAATACCTCAAAGCCCATAATCTGGTTACCGTTGAGCAACTGGTCAGCGCGATTGATGCCTCGCCTGCCACCATCCGGCGCGATCTGATCAAACTGGATGAGCAGGGGATCATCAACCGCAGCCATGGCGGAGTGGCGCTCAACCGTTTTATTCCCGCACAGCCCACCACCAACGAGAAGCAACTGCGTTTTCCGCAGGAAAAACGCGCGATTGCCCGCTATGCGATGACGATGGTTAAGGCTGGTGACTCGCTGGTGTTGGATGCCGGAACGACCATGCTCGAACTGGCACGGCATTTAGCCCATCTGCCGTTACGGGTGATTACTGCCGATCTGCATATTGCCCTGTTTCTTTCAGGGTTTAAGCAGATAGAGGTGACGATTATTGGTGGCCGGATTGACGATAGCAGCCAGTCCTGCATCGGCGATCACGGGCGCAGGTTGCTGCGGGGGATTTACCCGGATATGGCTTTTGTCAGCTGCAACTCGTGGAGTATGGAAAAAGGCATTACCACCCCCACCGAAGAGAAGGCGGGCCTGAAACAGGATCTGATGGCCAATGCCCGGCAGCGCGTGTTGTTGGCCGACAGCAGCAAATACGACGCTTATTCGTTATTCTGTGTGGCTCCGCTCAGCCACCTGACCGATATTGTGACTGATAAATCCTTGCCTGCGGCGGCGCAACAGCAGTTGGCTGATTTACCCTGCGGCTTGCATCTGGTGTGACATACAGGGCTGGCAGGATATATGTACCCTCTGTCCTGCCCTCTTGATAAAAGTCGGATTATTCATACCTGCGCTGTTTAACGCCAAAGACAAGGAGCAAGACGCAGGCGGTATCATTTCCTTAAAAATTACGTATCACCTTGCCGTGTGCAGTGGTGTGGCCGGCGGTTTTTATTAGAGGCTTAACGCCAGGAGTGTCATATAGTGAGTTGCCCCACATTACCGCGCCATCAAAGCGAACACGCCCCATCCAAGATATTCACGCGTATAAGTCACATAGCGTTTGGGTTCTGAGGTCAAATGCGCTCGAATTTCTTTCGCAAAATCGTCATCAGGATGGGCGTTGAGCCATTTACGCATGGTGAGCCACATGGCCGCCGAGTATCTATCCCAACCTTCATGGTCAGCGAGAACCATTTCTACTAGCTCGTAACCGAGGTTTTCGAATGATCCAATAAGCTCTGGGAGTATCAGGAAGTCGGAAATGGCATTGGCTTCGCATCCCTTGGCGATGTCTTCCGTGGCTGGCAATTTCAGCCAGTAAGGCTCGCCGATAAGAATGATACCTTCAGGACAAAGGCTTTTCGCCAAAAGTTCGAGGGTTCCGGCAACGCCACCACCAATCCAGGTGGCACCAATACAGGCGGCCACGCTGACCTTTTCGTTGGTGACATAACCGGTAGCATCCGCGTGGATGAACTGGACCCGGTCGGCAACGCCAAGTTCTTCAGCTCGGTATTTCGCTTGAGCGGAGAACAGTTGGCTCATATCAACGCCCAGACCAGTGATTTTATGATCACGAGCCCAAGTACACAGCATCTCGCCCGAGCCGCTACCAAGGTCAAGTATTCTTGTCTCTGGCTCCAGGCGCAAGACTTTCCCAAGCGTGGCGTACTTTTCCGGCGTGAACGGGTTATGGATGCGGTGAGCGCTTTCGGTAATGGTAAAAATACGTGGGATATCCAAGGTAAAAACTCCGGTTTGATACTTGCGATATGCCAATAACGTATGATGCATGGTTTGGGAATGCATCCTATTCATCGTTTCAGAAACAAAAAAGCGCCCAAACCAGGTTAGGGCGCGTGTATTTTTAGTCGTTTTTACTGGCGTTAATGATTTTGTATATGGTTTTTTCTGACAAGAAATATTGTTCCGCCAAGTCACTAACAGAACAACCGGCCAGACGTTTTGCTAGAATTTCTCCGTTTCTTACTTGGAGATTTTTCCGCGTCTCTGTATTTGCCCCCCACGCTAGCTTGTTGTCTGCCTTACGCGGAATATAAATATATTGGCCATCTATATACTGTTGAATTGCATGCAATAAATTATGCGGTAATACGTCATTGGCTTTTTTATAGCTCATTATGCTCCTCCTAATTTTGTGTCAGGATTGAGCAAGAGCTATTGCTTAAAAATCATGTCGGTATGCAATAGCTCCTGCTATGCATAACGAACCCGCTCTAATGGATTAAACATTTTGTCTCCCATTGATTTAACATTTTTTTTACTATTAATAAGGCTTATGCCTTGATAAAAGTATGCCAGCCAAGCGATCCAGTCAATATGCGACAGGCAGAATGTTATTAACGCATCCCGATGTTTCCAGGTTGCGGTGCCTACAAGAAACACCAATTATTTAGGGTATGCATCCAGCAAAACTTATCAGCTTTGTTGGTATATAAGCGGGTAAAGTAGGTGTGAAAACAGGTCTTATTTAGTAGAGTCGGGTGGTGAAAAAATAATAACAGCTCGAACAGGGCAACGCCCGTTGCCCTGTTCAACTGAATTACAGATGCGGAATATTCCGCCCGTAATAAATTTCTTGCATCTCTTTCCACAGCAGATCGGTGATCCTGTTACGTTCGGCGGTGCTGAGCTCTTCCGGCTTGGCGTTGAACAGGTAGTGCTTCAGATCGAAATCCTTCAGCAGCATCTTGGTGTGGAAAATATTTTCCTGATACACGTTCACATCCATCATGTGGTACAGCGACTTCATGTCTTCCGACATAAAGTTCTGGATCGAATTGATCTCATGATCGATGTAATGTTTCACACCGTTTACGTCGCGGGTAAAACCACGCACGCGGTAATCCATGGTGACGATATCGGACTCCAACTGGTGGATCAGGTAGTTCAGAGCCTTGAGCGGCGAAATTACGCCACAGGTAGAGACTTCGATATCGGCACGGAAGGTGCACAGGCCACCTTCCGGATGGCTTTCCGGGTAGGTATGAACGCAGATATGGCTTTTATCGAGGTGCGCGACCACCGTCTTGGGCAGCGGGCCGGGGTGTTCTGAGGTATCAACATCTTTGGGATCGACCGGCTCTTCGCTTACCAGAATAGTGACGCTGGCACCCTGGGGATCGTAGTCCTGACGTGCGATATTCAGAATATTGGCGCCAATGATCGAGCAGGTTTCACTGAGGATCTCGGTCAGGCGGTTGGCGTTGTATTGTTCGTCAATGTAGGCGATATAGCCGTCGCGGTCATCCGCGGTTTTGGCGTAACAAATATCGTAAATACAAAAACTCAGGCTCTTGGTCAGGTTGTTAAAGCCGTGCAGTTTTAGCTTATGCAATTGGGTTCACCTTCCTTATCTTCTCGCTTAACGTGAAACGTTCAGTGCGTTGAGCAAATACTGTGGCAGAGCAAAGCTACCCACGTGAATTGCCGGGTTGTAGTAGCGGCAGCTTAAGCCATGTTGATTAACGCGCTGTTGCAGCGTAGCGACATCAAGCTGGCGCAGTGCCGGGTTCTGGCTCGCCCAGGCAAAGGTCATGATACCACCGTAATAGGTGGGGATTGCTGCCTGGTAGAAGCTTACATCCTTGAAGTACTGGCTCAGTTTGGTGTGGCTGTTGACCGCTTCGTCCTGTTGCAGGAAGCAGACGCCGTTCTGTGCCACAAAGATACCCCCTTCGTTCAGGCAGCGTGCGCAGCCTTCGTAGAATGCAGAGGTAAACAGGCTTTCACCGGGGCCGATCGGGTCGGTGCAATCAGAGATGATCACATCGAACTTTTCCGCGGTCTGCGTCACAAAATTAACACCGTCGTCGATCACCAGCTTAAAGCGGGGATCGTCATAGGCTCCAGCATGATGATTAGGCAGATACTGGCGGCAGAACTCCACCACGCCAGCGTCGATCTCAACCATGGTGATCTGCTGAACGCCCGGGTGGCGGCTGACTTCGCGCAGCATACCGCCATCGCCACCGCCGATGATCAGCACCTTCTTCGCCTGGCCGTGCGCCAGTAACGGTACGTGAGTCATCATTTCATGGTAAATGAACTCGTCGCGTTCCGTGGTTTGCACCACACCATCAAGCGCCATGACGCGGCCCAGCACCGGGTTTTCGAAAATCACCAGGTCCTGATGCCCGGTTTTTTCACGGTACAGCACTTTCTCAACCGAGAAGTACTGGCCGAAGCTGTCGTGCAGCGTTTCATACCAAATGTCTTTCTGGGTCATGTTCGGGGGAACTCCGTAAAGCAGCCATGAAAATGGGCGCAACATCATAGCTAACTCTGCCGGAGGATGCACGGCAGAATTCAAGCTATGATGGCTGAAAACGGGCGGGGATGACTTAATTGGCGTAAGCCAGCAGGCTCAGTGAGTCGCGAGCCAATGACTTGCATTTATTGGCGGTTGGGATGGCAATGCCGCTGAGATCGCGATAGCTCTCTTCACCCAGCATCTTCATATTGAAGCTATTATAGTTGCTCAAATCCCAGCGATTTTGCTGAGCGAAATAAACGATGGCGCGTTTGATTTGCGCATTGGGCAATTCATTATACCCGCACTCATTTTTAAGATAGACAAACACCGCCGTCAGATCGGCCAAGTCTTCTGCCTCAGATTCATTCAGTGCCAGACTGGCGTTGGAAAAACCCAGCGTGGTCAGCAACAGCAGCAATAACGTTGTTTTTTTCATCATAAAATAGACCTGTATATTATTTACTGACGTTACCACACTTGCCTGCAAAGGCACCAAATTTATTACACGGGCTTAACCTTAATCAGGGGATATCTGAAGTACATAGAGTGCGGGCGCTTTCCCACCGGCTTTCATCTATCACTTGACCTTCCTCCAAGGGGAGGGTTTAGGCTGTGACATTGAGCTGTCAATCACTGAAAAAAGGGAGTCAGCGATGTTACGCCGTGATTTTATTAAATTGACCGCCGCACTGGGTGCGGCAAGTGCTTTGCCTTTGTGGAGCCGCGCAGCCTGGGCGGCTGAACAGCCTGTTTTACCGATCCCACCGTTATTGCTGCCCGATGCGCAGGGCAAGATTGCCCTGACGCTGCAAACCGGCGAAATGAACTGGTTACCCGCTGCTGCCACCCGAACCTGGGGGATCAACGGCGCGTTACTGGGCCCGGCAGTGCGTTTACAACGTGGTAAACCGGTTAAAGTCGATATTCATAATAAGCTGCCGCAAGCCAGTACCGTGCACTGGCATGGGTTGGAAATTCCCGGCGAGGTCGATGGCGGCCCGCATGCGTTGATCCATCCTGGGAGCACGCGCACGGTGAGCTTCACGGTTGATCAACCTGCCGCCACCTGCTGGTTCCATCCTCATACCCACGGTAAAACCGGCCACCAGGTGATGATGGGGTTGGGCGGGTTGGTGTTGCTGGAAGATGAGGAAAGCAGCCCATTGCCGTTGCCGAAAACCTGGGGTAAAGACGATATTCCGGTGATTTTGCAAGATAAACGCCTGGGGAAAGACGGCCAGATCGAATATCAGTTGGACGTGATGAGTGCCGCAGTTGGCTGGTTTGGCGATCGTATGTTTACCAACGGCGCAGCTTATCCGCAGCACGTTGCACCGCGTGGTTGGCTGCGTTTGCGTTTCCTCAACGGCTGTAATGCGCGTTCACTTAATCTGGCGGCCAGCGATAACCGGCCTTTATATGTGATTGCCAGCGACGGCGGCTTCCTTGCAGAGCCAGTAAAACTGACCGAGTTGCCGATCCTGATGGGCGAACGTTTTGAAGTGCTGGTGGATGCCTCCGACGGCAAGCCGTTTGATATTGTCACTCTGCCAGTGGTGCAGATGGGGATGACGTTAGCGCCGTTCGATCGGCCGTTGCCGGTATTGCGTATTCAGCCTTCGTTGGCGCAGGGCGTGAAAACGATGCCAGATAGCCTGGTGAAATTGCCTGCATTGCCGCCATCAGCGGGCTTGCAGGAGCGCTTGCTGCAATTGTCGATGGATCCCAAGCTCGATACCTTGGGTATGCAGGCCCTGATGGATCGCTATGGCCATCAGGCGATGGCGGGCATGAGTATGGATCACGGCAACGCCAGTCAGGCCAGCAATGACAGCATGGCCGGGATGGATCATGGTGATATGAAAGCTATGGATCACGGCAGCATGCCGGGAATGGATCACGGTAATATGGCCGGTATGGATCACAGCGCCAAGCCCTTTGATTTCAGCAATGGCAATATGATCAACGGAAAAGCCTTTGATATGGCCAAGCCGATGTTTACCACCAAGCGTGGTCAATATGAGAAATGGACCATCTCGGGTGAGGGCGACATGATGCTGCATCCGTTCCATATTCATGGCACCCAGTTCCGCATTCTGTCGGAAAACGGCCAGGCGCCAGCGGCACACCGCGCGGGTTGGAAAGACACCGTGCTGGTGGAAGGCAAGCGCAGTGAAGTGCTGGTCCGTTTCAATCATCTGGCCAAGGCGGAACATGCCTACATGGCGCATTGCCATCTGTTAGAGCATGAAGATACCGGTATGATGCTGGGCTTTAACGTGATTGACTGATATTTGAGCACATCGGGGCGATGCGCTCGCGTCGCCACCGTCTGTCAGCTATGTTAAACTCTGCGCCTTTCTTCCGGTAACTGACCTGAAAACTATGAAACACACCGTAGAAGTAATGATTTCCGAGCAGGAAGTTAAGACCCGTATTGCTGAACTTGGCCGTCAGATCACCGAACATTACCGCGACAGCGGCAGTGAGATGGTGTTGGTCGGGTTATTGCGCGGTTCTTTTATGTTCATGGCCGATCTGTGCCGCACCATTGAGGTACCGCACGAAGTCGATTTTATGACGGCCTCCAGCTACGGCAGCGGGATGTCCACCACGCGTGATGTGAAGATCCTGAAAGATCTCGACGAAGACATTCGTGGCAAAGACGTGTTGATCGTTGAAGATATCATCGATTCCGGCAATACGCTGAACAAGGTGCGTGAGATCCTGGCGCTGCGTGGGCCAAAATCCCTGGCGATCTGCACGTTGCTGGATAAACCCGAACGCCGCGAAGTGGATGTGCCGGTGGAATACGTCGGTTTCGCCATTCCGGACGAGTTTGTGGTGGGCTACGGTATCGATTATGCCCAGCGCTATCGCCATCTGCCGTATATCGGCAAAGTGGTGTTGCTGGATGAATAACCGGAGCTAGCCCGGTTATTGATGCAAGGCGCGGCAAGCGCGCCTTGATGATGGCAGGTTATAAGCCTTTATCCTGCAGCAGCGTGGCTATCGCTTTGCGGTAGCCCATCTCCAGGCTTTCGCGGCTGGTTGCGGTCACTTCCAAGTCGCGCAAGCGACCATCCTGAATCCCGTATACCCAGCCGTGTACCATCACTTTTTGGCCGCGTTTCCAGGCAGACTGCATGATGGTGGAGTGGCCCAGGTTATAAACCTGCTCGATCACGTTGATCTCACACAGAACATCAAGGCGCTGTTCCGGTTCCAGTTCGCCCAGCAGTGAGCTGTGTTTGTACCAGAGATCGCGGATGTGCAGCAGCCAGTTATTGATCAAGCCCAGTTCCGGGTTTTCTACCGCGGCCTCTACGCCGCCGCAGCCCAGGTGGCCGCAGATGATGATATGCTCAACTTCCAGTACGTCGACGGCATATTGCACGACGGACAGGCAGTTCAAGTCGGTATGGATCACCAGGTTCGCCACGTTACGGTGCACGAACAGCTCCCCTGGCTCCAGGCCGGTCAGGCGTTCAGCAGGAACCCGGCTGTCGGAACAGCCAATCCACAAGAACCGTGGTTTTTGCGCTTGGGATAGACGTTCAAAAAAGCCGGGATCTTCCTGGTTAATGGTGGCGGACCACGCTTGGTTATTGGCGATAAGCCTTTCGATTTCTTTCATGGCGGTTATAGGCCTGTAATGAACGAATTGCGTTGATGTAATATAGGACAAGCGTCACAATTTGGAAATCGGAACAGTGAGGCTAATTTTCCGCACGGATTCGACTCAGTCAGAATGCGGCTGATGGTAAACTCGTTCTCATTGTCAGACACAGCAGCATACACATCTCCACAAGGTACTTTCTAACCTATGAATTATGCACTGGAAATAGCGCGGTTAACCAAAACCTACGCCGGTGGCGTAAAGGCATTGCGCGGTATCGATCTGAACGTTGAAGCGGGGGATTTTTATGCCCTGCTGGGGCCAAATGGTGCCGGCAAATCGACCACCATCGGTATTATCAGTTCGCTGGTCAATAAAACTTCTGGCTCGGTGCGGGTGTTTGGTTACGATATCGACAAAGATATCGTCAACGCCAAACGTCAGCTTGGGCTGGTTCCGCAAGAGTTCAACTTTAACCCGTTTGAAACCGTGCTGCAGATTGTGGTCAATCAGGCGGGTTACTATGGCGTCACGCGGCGCGAGGCGCTGGT
This sequence comes from Serratia sp. MMO-28, assembly GCF_037199905.1. Classification (NCBI taxonomy): domain Bacteria; kingdom Pseudomonadati; phylum Pseudomonadota; class Gammaproteobacteria; order Enterobacterales; family Yersiniaceae; genus Serratia; species Serratia sp. MMO-28. Next base: position 37,658 of record NZ_JBBCVB010000006.1, on the reverse strand, counting down.
ACGGGCAGAGAAATACCTTAATCAGCTCGATCTGTGGGGCAAACGCAATGAGCGTGCCCGCATGCTCTCCGGTGGTATGAAACGCCGCCTGATGATTGCCCGCGCCCTGATGCACCAGCCGAAACTGCTGATCCTCGATGAACCGACCGCAGGGGTGGATATTGAGCTGCGCCGATCGATGTGGGGGTTCCTGAAAGAGCTGAACGCGCAAGGCACCACCATTATCCTGACCACCCACTATCTGGAAGAGGCAGAAATGCTGTGCCGCAATATCGGCATTATCCAGAATGGTGAACTGGTGGAAAACACCTCAATGAAGGGGCTGCTGGCGAAGCTGCAGTCAGAAACCTTCATTCTCGATCTGGCAGCGAAAAGCCCATTGCCGAAGCTCGACGGTTATCACAGCCGCCTGACGGATACCTCTACGCTGGAGGTGGAAGTGATGCGTGAGCAAGGGCTGAATGGCTTGTTCACCCAACTGAGTGCGCAAGGGATTCAGGTATTGAGTATGCGTAACAAGGCCAACCGGCTGGAAGAGCTGTTTGTCACCCTGGTTAACGGCAATGGGGAAAAATCATGATGCATTTGTATTGGGTGGCGTTGAAGAGCATCTGGGCCAAGGAGATTAACCGGTTTACGCGCATCTGGGTGCAGACGCTGGTGCCGCCAGTGATCACCATGACGCTCTATTTCATTATCTTTGGCAACCTGATCGGTTCGCGAATTGGTGAAATGCATGGTTTCGACTATATGCAATTTATCGTTCCCGGCCTGATCATGATGGCGGTGATCACCAATGCCTATGCCAACGTGGCGGCATCGTTTTTCAGCGCCAAATTCCAGCGCAATATTGAAGAGTTGCTGGTGGCCCCGGTGCCGACTCACGTGGTGATCGCCGGTTACGTGGGCGGTGGGGTGGCGCGGGGGATCTGCGTGGGTATGCTGGTGACCGCGATCTCGCTGTTCTTTGTGCCGCTGCAGGTGCACGCCTGGTGGGTAATTGCGCTCACGCTGCTGCTGACGGCGATCCTGTTCTCTCTGGGGGGCCTGCTTAACGCGGTGTTTGCTACCACCTTTGATGACATCAGCCTGATCCCAACCTTTGTGCTGACGCCATTGACCTATCTGGGCGGGGTGTTTTACTCGCTGACATTGCTGCCACCGTTCTGGCAGGCGGTCTCTAAACTTAACCCGATCGTCTACATGATCAGCGGTTTCCGCTTTGGTTTCCTCGGTATTTCCGATGTGCCGTTGGCGCTGACCATGATCGTGCTGGTGGCCTTTATCGTGGTGTTCTATGGGCTGGCTTGGTATCTGATCGAGCGTGGCCGCGGTTTGCGTACCTAAACGGCACCGCTTACCTCTCTTTCCCGGTGCGGGAAAGAGAGGTTTATTGATTTGACACAGGTACTAACGAAATCTATTAAATTGCATTACTAACCCCTTTCTCCCCGCTTTAAAAATCGTGTTATGCTGACGCTCCATTTTTTCTCCATTTTTCACTATCTACTCGTAAGCAGAGCAAATCATGCGGTCTCAACATAAGATAGCGGCAATGCTACTCGGCATTTTTATGTCGTTGATGGCACCGGCAGCCTTGGCGAATTTGTTGTCGGAAGACGGCGCTGTTAAATCTGAATACATGGAAGTGCAACGCGATAGCGAAGTTTATTCGCTGATTGGGGAGCATGTTATTCCGGTGGGGGAAGTGAAGCGGGGGCAACTGCTCAAGGTGTTTCCTGCTGATGCGGAATACTATGAATTCAAGTTCGGTCAGGGTATTGGTTTTATTGATAAAGGCGATGTGAAAAGCAGCAGTAAATCGCGAAAACTGAAAGACGAGCTGGGGGAACTGAAAAAACCGCTGACCAACCAGAACCTGATCACATCTCGTCCGATCAACGTTTATATTGCCGCCGATAATAAAAGTGAAATCTTTGGCGTGCTGGAAGAGAACCTGCGTTACCCGATCATCGGCAAGTTGAAAGATCGGTTAAACAATACCTGGTATGAAGTCAATATTGGTGAACGCCTGGGGTATGTCAGTGAACTGGACGGTGAGATTGATACCGGGATCCCGGTGCTGACTTATCACCATATGCTGAAGAACGAAGAGAACAAGCGTTTTCGCAATACGTCAACCACCACTTCAGACGTGGCATTCAGTAACCAGATGACCTACCTGAAACGCGCTGGTTATGACACTATTTCTCTGTATCAGTTGGAAGCTTATCTGAAAAATCAGATTAACCTGCCGGGCAAGGTGGTAGTGCTGACTTTTGATGACGGATTGAAGTCGGTATATCGTTACGCCTATCCGGTGCTGAAGAACTACGGATTTCGTGCCACGGCGTTTGTCATTTCTTCACGTATCAAACGCCACCCGCAGAAATGGAACCCGGATGCGCTGCAGTTTATGAGTATTTCTGAGCTGAGTGAAATTCAGGATGTGTTTGATATCCAGACACATACCCATTTCTTGCATCGCTTTGACAACAAGCGTCGGCCAGTCTTGTTGAGCCGTTCGCTGCATAATATTGAGTTCGATCTTGAGCGCTCCCGGCGCGCGCTGTCGCAGTTCAATCCACATATTCTGTATCTGGCCTATCCGTTTGGTGGTTATAACCAGAATGGCATTCAAGCGGCCAAAGATGCCGGGTTGCATATGGCCCTGACCACGGTGCAAGGGAAAGTGAAGCCTGGGGATAATCTGTTCACGTTGAAGCGATTGTATATTCTGCGCACCGACTCTATTCCAACGATGGCGGAGCGGATAGCCAACAAGCCCAGTGCGCCGGTAACGCAGCCACCTATTGAGTAGTCTGCCTCAAATACGGCTGCTCCCCTTGGGGAGAGCAGCCGATGAGTTTTGGCTGAACAGCCTTAGCGATAGTTTCAGGCAACCTGAACCGGCACCGCTTTCGCTTTGCGTTGCAGGCGGTTGTCACCTTCAAAGTAGGCGACTTTAGGATGGTGTTGGCGGGCATCGGCGTCGCTCATCTGCACATAAGAACAGATGATCAGTTTGTCGCCCACACAGGCGCAGCGGGCTGCGGCTCCGTTAACCGAGATAATGCGTGAGCCACGTTCAGCGGCAATAGCATAGGTGGAGAAACGCTGACCGTTATCAACGTTATAAATGTCGATGGCTTCATATTCCAGAATCCCTGCGGCTTCCAGAAAATCCTGATCGATGGCGCAGGACCCTTCATAATGCAAGTCAGCCTGAGTCACTTTCACTCGATGCAGCTTGCCTTGCAACATAGTACGTATCATGGCTTTACCTAACTGAATATCGGCCTTTTCAGGCGGGGGTGAATATTCCTTGCAAGGTCTATCGTCACCAATAAACTCGCTCAGTCTACCGCTAACCAGTTGAAAACGGCAATGAGCGTATAAAAAATAGCTTAGAGCGTGAGATCAACCTGCTGATTGTCAATCAGGCGCGCTTTGCCGAGCCAGGCTGCCATCAGCACCACCGCACGGCGGCTGTCCACATTCAGCGGCAGCAGGCTGTCGGCGTCACGGATAAACAATTCATCCGGCGTAAAACCGGCGGCGCGCAGCTGCTCAGCGGCTTGCTCCAGCAGGCTATCAATCTGGCGCTCTCCGTTACTGAGCTGCTCTGCCAGCGCATGCATGATCTTGCTGAGCTGAGGGGCGATCTTACGTTCTTCTGCGCTGAGATAGCCGTTGCGTGAACTGAGCGCCAACCCGTCTTTGGCGCGCACGATCGGCACACCGACGATCTCAATGTCATAACCCATATCCGCCACCATTTTGCGGATCAGCGCCAGTTGCTGGTAATCCTTCTCGCCGAAGCAGGCCAGATCCGGCTGCACCAGGTTGAACAGCTTGCTGACGATGGTGGAAACACCGCGGAAATGCCCTGGGCGGCTGGCACCTTCCAGCATGGTGGAAATGCCAGGAACGTCGACGTAGGTCTGATCGTTCAGCCCTTGCGGATAAACTTCTGCCGGTGCAGGGGCAAAGACCAGATCGACATGACGACGGTTCAGTTTTTCGCAGTCTTCCTGCAGGGTGCGTGGGTAGCGCGCCAGATCGTCCGGGCGATCGAACTGCATCGGGTTAACGAAAATACTGACGACGACGACATCGGCGCGCGCGCGCGCTTCTTCGACCAGCGTCATATGGCCTTCGTGCAGATTGCCCATGGTGGGCACCAGCGCGATACGCTTGCCTTCCTGCCGCCAGCGCCGGATCTGTTGGCGCAGTAACAGCAGGGTTTCGATAATGACCATCCTATAACTCCTCGATCTTTTTTGTTTCCGCACCAAATCAGCGGTGAATTAGCTCAGATTATTAATTAAAGGAGTGCTCTTCACCGGGATAGGTACCTTGCTCAACTTCCTGCATGTATTGCTGCACGGCGCTGCGGATATCGCCGCTCTGCGCCAGGAAGTTTTTGGCGAATTTCGGAATGTGGCCGCCGGTGATGCCCAGGGCGTCATGCATCACCAGAATCTGCCCATCGGTGCCATTACCGGCACCGATGCCGATCACCGGGATCGACAGCGCTTCGGTGACCTTGCGTGCCAGAGCGGCGGGAACGCATTCCAGCACCAGCAGTTGCATACCCGCCAGTTCCAGATTTTGCGCATCTTCCAACAGCTGTTTAGCCGCCAGCTCATCGCGGCCCTGAACTTTATAACCGCCGAATACGTTGACCGACTGAGGCGTCAGGCCGAGGTGGCCACAGACCGGCACCGCGCGTTCGGTGAGCATTTTCACCGTCTCGTACAGCCAACTGCCGCCTTCCAGTTTGACCATGTTCGCCCCAGCCCGCATCAGCTCTGCGGAGCTGGCAAACGCCTGTTCCGGGGTGGCATAACTCATGAAGGGGAGATCGGCCAGCAGCAGGCAGGCTGGAGCGCCGCGGCGTACGGCGCGAGTGTGGTAGGCTACGTCAGCGACGGTCACGGGCAGCGTGGAGTCGTGGCCTTGCAACGTCATGCCCAGCGAGTCGCCAACCAGCATCACTTTGATGCCTTGCTCTGCAAACAGTTGGGCAAAGCTGGCATCGTAGGCGGTAATGGTAGCAAACTTGCGTTGCTCCTGTTTCCACTGGCGTAAATGGCTCACGGTGGTGGGTTTCATCACAACGTCTCCTGAAATAACCGCGCAGCGCAGGGCTGCGGTACGGGCAAAGTGGTGACATTCTACTGTAAGCCTTACGGGGTGGGTAGCACCGATCATGGTGCTTAAGGGGTTCTTAAGAACCTTGTGATGTAATATACCCGCCATATTTCAAGTTGCATGTGCGTTGGCTTTCCTCACTCACCCCAGTCACTTACTGGTGTAAGCTCCTGGGGATTCGCTGCGTCGCCGCCTTCCTGCAACTCGAATTATGAGGGTATAGGCAGTAAAGCTAAAAGGGGAGCGCATGAGAATTCTGCTGATTGAAGACGATAAACTGATTGGTGACGGCCTCAAAGCTGGATTGACCAAGCTGGGCTTTAACCTCGACTGGTTCACCGATGGGGCAATCGGTAAAAATGCGCTGGGAAGTGCGCCCTACGATGCGGTGATCCTCGATCTCAGCCTGCCAGGCCTTGACGGGCTTGATCTGCTGCGCCAGTGGCGCCAGGCCGGGCAGGACGTGCCGGTATTGATCCTCACGGCGCGTGATGCGCTGGAGCAGCGGGTTACCGGCTTGCAGAGCGGGGCCGATGATTACCTGTGCAAGCCGTTCGCACTGGCAGAAGTGGCGGCACGTTTACAGGCGCTGATCCGCCGCCGCCACGGTCAACTGACCCCGCAACTGGTTCACGGCAGTGTGGTATTCGACGTGGCGGCCCGTACGGTGAGCCACAACGGCGAGGTTGTGACGCTGACTCCACGCGAACTGGCGGTGCTGGAACTGTTTCTTAACAACAAAGGGCGCGTGCTGGCGCGGCCGCTGATTCAGGAAAAACTGTATAACTGGGACGATGAGGTGAGCAGTAACGCGGTTGAGGTGCATATACACCATTTACGGCGCAAATTGGGTAACGGCTTTATCCGCACCGTACATGGTGTGGGCTATACGCTGGGGGATGCGGAGTGAAGCGCTTGAGCCTGCGGTTGCGCCTGATCCTGATTTTTAGCCTGTTGGCGTTATTTACCTGGTGTTCCGCCAGCGTGGTGGCGTGGATGATGACGCGTAACAAGATTAACGAAGTGTTTGATACTCAGCAGATGCTGTTTGCTAAACGGCTGGCCACGGCTAACCTGGGCGATCTGCTGGCGAATCAGGATGTGCGTAGTTTGCCGAAGACCAAGAAAATCCTCCGTCATGGCAAACGTGGTGAACAGGAAGACGACGCTCTGGCGTTCGCCATCTTCTCCCGTGAGGGCAGAATGCTGCTCAACGATGGTGAAAACGGTGAAGATTTTCTGTTTGATAGTGAACATGAAGGCTTTATCGATGGTCAACGCCGGGGCGACGATGACAGTTGGCGCCTGTTATGGTTGACCACTCCTGATGGGCGCTATCGTATCGTCGTCGGCCAGGAGTGGGATTATCGGCATGAGATGGCGCTGGGGATGGTGACAGGGCAATTAATCCCCTGGCTAGTCACGTTGCCCATCCTGATGTTGTTGATTGCCCTGATGGTCGGGCGCGAGCTACGGCCGCTGAAGAGCGTTGCCGCAGGCCTGCGGCAACGAGCCCCCGATGATGCCACTTTGCTGGACAATCAGCAGGTGCCTACCGAAGTCCGCCCGCTGGTGGATGCGCTTAACGCGCTGTTTGCGCGCATCAGCGCCATGCTGGTACGTGAGCGGCGTTTTACCTCGGATGCCGCCCATGAACTGCGCAGCCCGCTGGCGGCACTGCGGGTGCAGACGGAAGTGGTGCAACTGGCGGGCGACGACGAGCAGATGCGGGAACATGCGGTGCAAAACCTGACGATTGGCATCGATCGCGCCACAAGGTTGGTCGATCAGTTGCTTACGCTGTCGCGGCTGGATTCGCTTTCCGATCTGGGCGAGTTGGAGCAGGTTGACTGGCAGCAACTGGTGCCTAGGGTGTTGGCAGAGCAGGATCGCTATGCCCATGCGGCTGGCGTTACGCTGCATTATGAGCAGCAGGGGGTGCCAGCGCCGTTGCCAGGCCAGCCACTGTTGCTGTCACTGCTGGTGCGCAATCTGGTGGATAACGCCGTACGTTACACGCCAGCGGGCAGTATGGTCAGGGGCACGCTCAGTCCGCAGCAACTGCAGGTGGAAGATAATGGCCCTGGGGTCACGCTGGAACATTTGGCGCGGTTGGGGGAGCGTTTCTATCGCCCGCCGGGGCAGGAACAGACCGGCAGCGGGCTCGGGCTTTCAATCGTGCAGCGTATTGCCAGCCTGCATGGCCTGCGGGTGAATTTTGCTAATCGGCCTGAAGGGGGATTTTCCGCTACGGTAATATTTTAAACATAGCGAACTTATTGATGCCACAACACCATGCCGTTGTTTGGCACCCGCTTCAGGCAAGCGGCCAAGGTTTCCCCATCGGGGAAAACCAGGTCAGGCGCTATTTCAGCCAACGGGTAGAGCATAAATTCACGCTCTTTCAGCCCGTAATGGGGCACCGTCAGACGATCGGTCGCAATCACCCGATCGCCATACAGCATGATATCCAGATCCAGCGTACGTGGGCCCCAGCGCTGATCTTTGCGCACACGGCCCTGATTGCGTTCGATCGCCTGGGTCTCATCAAGCAACTGTTCTGCGGGCAATAACGTATCCAATGCTACTACCGCGTTGAGAAAGTCTGGCTGGTTTTGTGGCCCCAGTGGCTTGGTGCGGTAAAACGACGAACAAAGGATCAGTTGGCTGCGAGGAATATGCTCCAACGCCTCCAATGCGGTCTTCACCTGTTGCAGTGGCTGTGCCAGGTTGCTGCCCAGCGCGATATAAACGCGGATCATTATGCCCCTTCTTTACGCGGAGCCCGGCGGCGTGGGCGGCGTGGGCGCGTACGGCGCGGTGCAGGATCGTCACCCAGGGTGCTCAGCATGGTTTTCTGCACTGCCGGGGTAGCATCCTGGAATTCATCCCACCATTCGGCCAGCCGCAGCATTTCCGGGTTGTTCTCCACTTCAGCGCGCAGCGCTAGCAGATCGTAAGCCGCGCGGAATTTCGGGTGCTCCATCAGCTTGTGCGCGCGTTTGCCCTGGCGGCGAGAAAGGCGCAACTGCAATTGCCAGATATCGCGCACCAGCGTGGTGATGCGCTTAGGAATGGCCAGCGAGCGGCACTCTTCATCCAGCACATCGTTCATGGCCAGCGCAAAGGCGTCGTAGTAGGCCAAGCCGCTTTCCTGTGCCAGCTTCTGCGCGTGCTCCAGCAGCGGATACCACAACATGGCGGCAAACAGGAACGCCGGGTTGACGCGCATGTCGTTCTGCAGACGGTAATCGGTATTTTTCAGTACCTGCACCAGAATGCGTTCCATTGGCGTGTCGTGATTCGGCGTAAAGTGACGGGCGATCAATGGGAACAGCGGCTGGAACAGTTGGTATTCACACAGCTTGAGGTAAGTGGGGTAACCAAAACCGGACTGCAACAGCTTGAGCGACTCTTCGAACAGGCGCGCAGGCGGGATCTCATGCAGCAACGACGCCAGGCGCGGGATCGGTTCGGCCGTTTCCTCGCTGAGTGTCATATCCAGCTTGGCGGCGAAACGTATCGCACGCAGCATGCGCACCGGATCTTCGCGGTAGCGCGTTTCCGGATCGCCAATCAGGCGGATCACGCCCTGTTGCAGATCGCGCAGGCCACCCACGTAGTCGCGCAGGGTGAAGTCGGCTACGCCGTAATACAGGCTATTGATGGTGAAATCGCGGCGCTGGGCATCTTCTTCGATCGAACCGAAGATGTTGTCGCGCAGCAGCATGCCGTTCTGGGCCTGCTGTGAAGAATTTTTGTCTGATTCCGGGTTTTGCTCGTGATGACCACGGAAGGTGGCGACTTCAATAATTTCCGGGCCGAACATCACGTGCGCCAGGCGGAAACGGCGGCCAACCAGGCGGCAGTTACGAAACAGCTTACGCACCTGCTCCGGTGTGGCGCTGGTGGTGATATCGAAATCTTTCGGTTTTTTACCGAGCAACAGATCGCGTACGCCGCCGCCGACCAGATAGGCTTCATAACCCGATTTATTCAGGCGATACAGTACCTTCAGCGCGTTTTCGCTGATGTCTTTACGTGAGATCGAATGCTGTTCGCGTGGGATCACGGTCATTGGGCGCGTTCCCTCTGCGGCTGGCAATGGTGGGCGTTTACGCGCCGCCGGGCGACGAGCAGAAGTCTCTCTGCCGTTATCGGCAGGGCGCTGTGGCGTGGTTTTCTGCTGCTCTGCGGGGGCACTTTCTTCGCGGACGGGGTTTTTATCGCTGACCGGCGCATCATCGCGGGTCAACTTGTCATCGCGGGTTAGTACCTTACGGCAGAAATTGGCTACTCGGGTAAAAATGGTACACCTCGATAGTGACGGATCAAAATAGTGCTAACAAAAAAATAGCGGCTAATCATAGCTCACCATGGCTCCTTTGAGAATGCTGTTGTGTTTTCGCACAGGGGAATGGCCAAACGACGCGGCACCTTCTCCAGTTGCCAATGCCTGATTGCCCAGCCCAATAATAACGGTAGATCAAGATCTTGCCAGCTTTCTGGCAGGGGTTGTTGCAGAAACCTCAGCGCCTCAATCAACACCGGGCGCGGATCGCCCGTGGGCAGCGCCGGGGCATGATTCTGCTTCGACAGCTTAATCCCATTCGCGCCCAGCGCCAGCGGTAAATGGAGATAGGCCGGCACGGGGGCCTGTAGCTGGTGATATAGCGCGATCTGGCGCACGGTAGGTTCGATCAGATCGGCACCGCGCACGATCTCGGTGACGCCCTGGAAATGATCGTCAATCACCACCGCTAAATTATAGGCAAACAGGCCGTCGCGGCGGCGGATGATAAAATCTTCCTGTGCTAGGGCAGGATCGGCGCGCAGTTCCCCCTGCAGCCGATCGTGAAATCCATATACCGGTGCCGACTGGCGCAAGCGGATCGCCGCACCCTGTGGGCCTAAGCGCAAGCTGCGGCAGTGGCCATCATACAATCCCCCGAGCTGCTGGATACGGCTGCGGGTACAGGTGCAGTAATAGCTGAGATCCTGCTGTCGCAGCCAGTCAAGCGTTGCGCGGTAGGCTTCTTGGCGTTGGGATTGATAGATGACTGGGCCGTCCCAGTGGAGACCATAATGTTCTAAGGCAGACAGGATACGGGTGGCAGCCCCGGCGACTTCACGCGGAGGATCGATATCTTCAATACGTACCAGCCACTGCCCGTGTTGGGCACGAGCCTGAAGGTAGCTTCCCAGAGCGGCAATCAGCGAACCGAAGTGCAGATCCCCGGAAGGCGATGGAGCAAAACGCCCCACATAATGACTTTCTAGCATATCGGAAGGGAGGGATTCCCTTGGTTCTGTATGCGGCGCGCATAGTGAGTACGCGCCGCGAACGATAACAACGGCTTAGCCGGCCATCTGCTTTTCGCGGATTTCGGCCAACGTCTTGCAGTCGATGCACAAATCGGCGGTCGGACGCGCTTCAAGGCGGCGAATACCGATCTCCACGCCGCAGGATTCGCAGTAGCCGAAATCTTCGTCTTCTACTTTCTTCAGCGTTTTCTCGATCTTTTTGATCAGCTTGCGTTCACGGTCACGGTTACGCAGTTCGAGGCTGAACTCTTCTTCCTGCGCGGCACGGTCGACCGGATCAGGGAAGTTGGCAGCTTCGTCTTGCATGTGCGATACAGTACGGTCTACTTCGTCCCTGAGCTGATTGCGCCATGCCTCAAGAATGCGCCTGAAATGCGTCAGTTGAGCGGCGTTCATATACTCTTCGCCTGCCTTCTCTTGGTACGGCTCCACCCCAGCGATGGCGAGAATGCTCAAGGACGAGGTTTTACGGGTTTGCCCTTCTTGCATATTGCTTCTCCTACATACACACGCACTATACCCATCATCTATCAAGGTGCAGGAGTGTGGCTGCCTTCTTTCTCCCTGGTGACTTGGTGAATCAAGCGACCAAGGATTCGTTCAGTTGCCGCCTACCTGCATCTCAAATGCTATAGGGTATGTCGAATCCCCAATACGGGGGAAAAACAGGCCGCTATAAATAACAGAAGGGAAGGGGGATGGCAATTATTCCTGTCACCTGCTTGACAAGGGTGTGAAGGCAGGCGTATTTGCGACGCAATATCCAGCGATCAATTTATTGGTGCCTGGACCTGCTAATCGATAAAAAACGGTAATTTCTCGCAGAGAGAGAGACCGTCAGGCGATAATGTTGCCCCATAACAAATCACTTCCACTCCCGCTTGCCGAACCTGCGCTAGTAGTGCCGCATAACGTGCATCTATATGATGTGCCGGAGCGACCTGCTCGATACCCGTGTGTAACACAGCAAAGAACAATACCGCCCGCTGGCCGTTTTCAACCACGCTTTGCAACTCCCGTAGATGCTTTTGCCCTCTCAGCGTTACGGCATCAGGGAAGTAACCACGTTCATGTTGCAATAGTGTGACTGATTTCACTTCAATATAGCAGTTAACCCGGTTTTCTGCCTGTAATAACAAATCGATACGGCTATTTTCGTCGCCGTATTTGACCTCGCTGCTGATTTTACTGTAACCGGATAATTCATCGATTAGGTTCTGCTCGATCGCCTCGCGTACCAGAGTATTGGCCCGCAGCGTATTCACACAGATCCAGTCTCCCTGTTGCGTCTGCGTCAGCTCCCAACTGTGGGCATACTTGCGCTTGGCGTTGTCCGAAGTGGAATACCAGAGGGTGTCACCGGGCGTGGCGCAACCGGTCATAGCACCGGTATTGGCGCAGTGCAGGGTAAAGGTTTCGCCCTCGGGGGTGATAGCATCGGCGAGAAAACGCTTGTAGCGCTTAATCAGCGTGGCGGGCTTCAGGGGCGGTGTGAAGATCATGAATTATCCTGGTTATTGAGCGGCCACTGCGCCAACTGATGATAGCGGGTACGGCCATGCTCAACGGCTGATTGATACAAAGAAAAGTGATCGGCGCTGAAGATCCAGCCCGGCGTGGCTGGCGGAACGGCGACGGGCTGGGTGGCAGCCCGCAATAAGGTGATATGCGGGTGAAACGGCAACGGGCTTTGATAACAACCGCTGCGTGCCGCCTGCGAACGTAATAGCTCCGCCAATTGCAGCAGCGCGCGTGGCGCACGTTTGCTGCCGAGCCACACCACGCCGGGGCGCGGCCAGTGGCCGAGATCGTCAAGGCAGACGCTAAAGCCCGTCTGCCTGATGCGCCCGGCCAACGTTTGCAGCGCCCGTTCTTTCTGCGCGCTGACATCGCCGAGAAATGCCAGCGTCAGATGCAGATTGGCGGCGGCAACCGGGCGGCCAGCTTCGGGTGGAAAAGCCTCGGCGCGCCAGCGGATCACCTGCTGCTGCAAGGCGTCGGGCAACGACAGGGCAAAAAACAGGCGGCGCGAACTGGACATGGATCCCCGGTAAATAAATGAAATGCTTTGCGTAATGCTACAATGTGCGCTGCCTATTAACTACCCCATGGAGAGTTTTGTGTCTTCACTGCCCGTCAGCGCGGTTCTTGATGAGTTGCTCGCTGCATTACAATCCGCCCCACAGGTATTACTGCATGCCCCGACCGGCGCAGGTAAATCGACCTGGTTGCCGTTACAGATCCTGGCCAAAGCCGGGCTGCCGGGGCGCATCATTATGCTGGAACCACGGCGGCTGGCGGCCAAGAACGTTGCTTACCGCCTGGCGCAGCAGCTTGGCGAAGAACCCGGCCAGACCGTGGGCTACCGCATGCGTGCCGAAAGCAAAAGCGGGCCGCATACTCGGCTGGAAGTGGTGACCGAGGGCATTCTCACCCGTATGTTGCAGCAGGACGCCGAACTGCAGGGCGTTTCGCTGATCATTCTCGATGAATTCCATGAGCGCAGCCTGCAAGCCGATCTGGCTCTGGCGTTGCTGCTCGATGTGCAGCAGGGGCTGCGTGACGATCTGAAATTGCTGATCATGTCGGCAACGCTGGATAACGTGCGCCTGTCACAGCTGCTGCCAGAGGCTCCGGTCGTGGTATCAGAAGGGCGCAGCTACCCGGTTGAGCGACAATATCAGCCGCTGGCCAGCCATCAGCGGCTGGAAGAGGGGGTTGCCACCGCGGTGAAACGCCTGTTGGCCGAACAGCCCGGCTCGTTGCTGCTGTTCCTGCCCGGCGTGGTGGAGATCAACCGCGTGCTGGAGCGCCTGACCGGCGAAGTGGCGGCTGATACCGATCTCTGCCCGCTGTACGGTGCGCTGCCGCTGGCACAGCAGCAAAAAGCGATCCAACCCGCAGCCAGCGGGCGGCGTAAAGTGGTGTTGGCCACCAACATTGCTGAAACCAGCCTGACGATCGAAGGTATCCGGCTGGTGGTGGACAGCGGTTTGGAACGGGTAGCGCGCTACGACGTGCGTAACGGCCTGACCCGGCTGGTAACGCAGCGCATCAGCCAGGCCTCGATGATCCAGCGCGCCGGGCGTGCCGGGCGCCTGGAGCCCGGTATCTGCTGGCATTTGTTTGCCAAAGAGCAGGCGGAACGTGCGGCGGAACACGCCGAGCCGGAGATACTGCAAAGCGATCTCGCCAGTTTTTGGCTTGAACTGTTGCAGTGGGGCTGCGTGGATGCCGGGCAACTCACCTGGCTCGATCGGCCACCTGCCGTAGCGCTGGCCGCCGCCCGCCGTTTGCTGCAATCTTTGGGCGCTATTGACGACGCTGAAAAACTCACCACCCAAGGCCGCCAGATGGCCGGGCTTGGCTGTGAGCCACGTTTGGCGGCGATGCTGTGCGCCGGTGCGGCATTGGGGGGCGACGGTTTGGCCACGGCGGCACTGCTGGCAGCGCTGCTGGAGGAACCACCGCGGAGTGGGCAGATGGACATCGGTTACTGGCTGAGCCGTCCGCAGCCGCACTGGCAGCGCCGTGCTACCCAACTTAGTAAGCGCTTACCACAAAAAGCGGGGCAGGTTGATGCCGATCTGGCGGCCCCGCTGTTAGCACAGGGATTTGCCGATCGCATTGCCCAGCGGCGCGGGCAGGATGGCCGCTATCTGCTGGCCAACGGGATGGGGGCGGCAATGAATCAGGACGAAGCGCTGTCGCGGGCCCCTTGGCTGATTATCCCCAGTTTGTTACAAGGCCATAACAGCCCGGATGCCCGGATCCTGCTGGCGTTACCGGTGGAGGTTGACGCGCTGGTGGCCCAATTGCCCGCCTTGGTCAGCAGCCAGACGGCGGTAGAGTGGGATGAAGAAAAAGGCTCCTTGCGTGCCTGGAAGCGCCAGCAGATTGGCCGTTTGACGCTGCGTGCTCAGCCTTTGGCCAAACCGGCCGATGAGGAGCTGCAACAGGCGCTGATCGGCTGGGTGCGAGGGCAGGGCATAGCGGTGCTTAACTGGGATACTGCCGCGGAACAATTACGCCTGCGTCTGCAATGTGCACAGCGTTGGTTGCCGGAAGCCGCATGGCCGCCGGTGGATGATGCAGCGTTGCTGGAAAGCCTGGAAACCTGGCTGCTGCCCTCGCTGAACGGCGTGCGCGATCTGCGTGGGCTAAAGCAGGTCAACATCGCCGAAGCACTAGGCCGCTTACTGAACTGGCAGCAGAAACAGCGGCTGGATAATGCCTTACCCACTCATTACACTGTGCCGACCGGTAGCCGCCTGCCGATCCGTTATGATGCCGACAGGCCCCCGGTTCTGGCCGTGCGTTTACAGGAGATGTTTGGTGAACAGCGCAGCCCGATGCTGGCCGAAGGTCGCATCGCGGTGGTGCTTGAGTTACTCTCACCCGCGCACCGGCCGTTGCAGATCACCGGCGATCTGGCGGCTTTTTGGCAAGGGGCTTATCGGGAAGTGCAAAAAGAGATGAAGGGGCGCTACCCGAAACACGTCTGGCCGGACGATCCGGCCAATACTGCGCCCACCAGGCGCACCAAAAAATATCAGTAAAATAATTCAGATGTTTCTTCTGTTCAGCCTCGAAGTGCAAGAACAGATTAAGCGACAAAATATCGGCTACCAGTGCCGTAAGCGTGGAGAACGACAGCAATGGCTGGGGATGACCGCGAGCCTATCGGGCGCAAAGGGAAACAACCAAAACGTAACGTGCCGCGTAAACCGGCGCGCCGTCGTCGTGATGACGATTATGATGATTACGAAGACGACGAGTATCAGGATGAGTATGACGATGATGAATACGATGACGAGGAAGAACGCATGCCGCGTAAGGTAAAAGCGAGTCCTCCACGCAAGAAACGCCGCTGGCTTGGCCTGCTGATCAAACTGTTCCTGGTGGTCGCCGTGCTGCTGGCGATCTACGGCATCTATCTGGATTCCCAGATCCGCAGCCGTATCGACGGTAAAGTCTGGCAGTTACCGGCGGCGGTGTATGGCCGCATGGTCAACCTGGAACCCGGCATGCCTTACAGTAAAAAGGAAATGATCAATCTGCTGGAAGGGATGCAATATCGCCAAGTCAGCCGGATGACGCGCCCAGGCGAATTCACCGTGCAGGGCAACAGCATTGAGATGCTGCGTCGTCCGTTTGATTTCCCAGACGGCAAAGAGGGCCAGATCCACGCGCGGCTGGATTTCCAGAATAACGGTCTGGCAAAAATCGTGAATATGGAAAACCAGCGCAGCTTTGGTTTCTTCCGTCTCGATCCCCGCTTGATCACCATGTTGCAGTCGCCAAACGGTGAACAGCGCCTGTTCGTGCCGCGCTCTGGCTTCCCGGATCTGCTGGTGGATACGCTGCTGGCGACCGAAGACCGCCGTTTCTATGAGCATGATGGTGTCAGCCCTTACTCTATTGGCCGTGCGGTGCTGGCCAACCTGACCGCCGGGCGCGCGGTGCAAGGGGGCAGTACCCTGACCCAGCAGTTGGTGAAGAACCTGTTCCTGACCAACGAGCGTTCGCTGGCGCGTAAGCTCAACGAAGCCTATATGGCGCTGTTGATGGATTATCGCTATAGCAAAGACCGCATTCTGGAACTGTACCTGAACGAGGTGTATCTCGGCCAGAGCGGCAGCGATCAGATCCGTGGTTTCCCGCTGGCTAGCCTGTATTACTTTGGCCGTCCGGTGGATGAACTGAGTCTCGATCAGCAGGCGCTGCTGGTGGGCATGGTGAAAGGCGCATCGCTGTATAACCCTTGGCGTAACCCGCAGTTGGCTTTGGAACGCCGCAATGTGGTGCTGAAGCTGTTGCAGAACCAGGGGGTGATCGATGCTGAGCTGTATAACATGCTGAGTGCCCGCCCGCTGGGCGTGCAGCCAAAGGGTGGGGTGATTTCACCGCAGCCTGCGTTTATGCAACTGGTGCGTCAGGAACTGCAGAACAAACTGGGCGATAAGGTTAACGATCTTTCCGGCGTGAAGATTTTCACCACGCAGGATCCGGTTTCGCAGGATGCCGCTGAGAAAGCGGTCGAGGAGGGGATCCCAGCTTTGCGCGCTGCGCGTCATCTCGACGATCTTGAAGCTGCGATGGTGATCGTCGATCGCTTCACCGGGGAAGTGCGTGCCATGGTGGGCGGGGCTAATCCACAGTTTGCTGGTTTTAACCGCGCACTGCAGGCACGCCGTCTGGTTGGCTCGCTGGCCAAGCCGCCAACGTATTTGGCGGCGCTGTCAGAACCGGATAAATACCGTCTTAATACCTGGTTGGCGGATCAGCCGCTGTCGCTCAAGTTACCGAACGGCAGCCTGTGGCAGCCGAACAATTACGATCGCCAGTTCCGTGGCCGGGTGATGCTGGTGGATGCGTTGGCGAACTCTCTCAACATACCTACGGTAAATCTGGGGATGTCGGTGGGGCTGGATCAGATCAGCGCCACCTTGCAGCGTTTGGGCATCCCGAAAACGGCGATTACCCCGGTGCCTTCTATGCTGCTGGGGGCGATTGGCCTGACGCCAATGGAAGTCGCGCAGGAATATCAGACCATCGCCAGCGGCGGTAACCGTGCGCCGCTGTCTGCGGTGCGCTCGGTGATTGCAGAAGACGGTTCGGTGCTGTATCAGAGCTTCCCGCAGGCGGAGCGTATGGTGCCAGCCCAGGCGGCCTACCTTACGTTATATGCCATGCAGCAAGGCGTGGTGCGCGGTACCTCCCGTTCGCTGTCGGTGAAATTCCCGAACTACAATCTGGCGGCGAAAACCGGTACCACCAACGATCTGCGTGATAGCTGGTTTGCCGGGATCGACGGTAAAGAAGTGGCGATTGCCTGGGTTGGGCGCGACAACAACGGCCCGGCCAAGCTGACCGGTGCTAACGGTGCTTTGACCCTGTATCGCCGCTATCTGGAAAACCAGACGCCATTGCCGCTGATGCTGCAACAGCCGGAAGGGATCAGCCAGATGGGGATTGATACTGCCGGTAACTTTGTCTGTGGCGGCGGTAGCTCACGCACTATCCCGGTCTGGACTGAAAACCCGCAGGGGTTATGCCAGGCAGGCCAGGCGGCTGAACAACAGCAACAGCAACCGTCAGGCGAACAGAAAGATGCCAACGGCGTTGCAGGCTGGATTAAGGACATGTTTGGTCAGTAATTAAGCTTCTGGTGCTATCAGGCCCGTGACTTTTTGTTGCGGGCTTTTTTGTGTTTTTCACGTAGGTGCTCAGCATTGCTGCGCTTTTTTCAGGCTGTTGCAATGCGTGCGCGCGCCCTGCGCAACCTAATTATAAGAAGATGAGGGAAACCACCGCACCAAAGGGGATATTTTACCCCCTGGGCTACCCACTTAATCAGTGCTCGCCAGAGCAACATTGTTACCCAAGCTTTCGACATCAAGCTGGATACTGATACGCTGGTAAGGCGTCAAATGAGGCACGACGGCATACTCTAAGGAAAAAATGTTATAAATAAATGTATTATGCCTATTTTATGAACTGAAGATCAGTTATGTAAAAATGGGTGATAAAGCTCTCTGCCATTATTTAGGCATGTTATTTATTATAATATCTCCGTAATCCTACGGGGGAGAATAATATTAATGTTTATCTTTGCTACGGGCATGTGGCTATTTTTGTAACATGAAGAAGACCCCTATATGCCAAATAATTCGATTCGCTTGCAGGCGGGAATCACTGGAACCCTTTGGAACATAGCCAACAACTAAGTAACTTGAAGCATGAAAGCTTTAAAAGCTGCATCCTGAAGTCACTCAGGTATACCGCCCACAATCGCGCGCAAGTTATCACAAATTAGTGAACTCTCCGTGAGGATTTGGTCTAGGTTTTCCGCGTAAGTTGTCATCATCGGTTATTCACAGAGGTAACGATGATGATCAACAGACGGCATTTTATTTTGGGTGGTGGCGCGCTATCTGCCGCTTTCGCGGTGGGGGTGCTACCCACGTTTTTCTCACGGGCTGCCAGTAAGGAGCAGTTTGAAATCAGCTATAGCGATGAGCAGTGGCATCAGCGGCTGAGCCCGGCGCAGTATGAGGTTTTGCGTGAGGAGGGCACTGAGCCGCCTTACAGCAGCCCACTCAACGACGAACACCGCAACGGGGTATTCTCTTGCGCAGGCTGTAATCTGCCGCTTTTCTCCTCCCAGACCAAATTTGACAGCCGCACCGGCTGGCCGAGTTTTTATCAACCGCTGGCACAGGCCGTGGCGACGCGTAAAGACGCCTCATTTGGCATGATTCGCGACGAAGTCCATTGTCGGCGCTGCGGTGGCCACCTGGGGCATGTGTTTGACGATGGGCCGCCACCGACCGGGTTACGTTACTGCATGAACGGTTTGGCGATGAACTTTACGCCGCAATCGGCATAGCCACTCACATAAGCGAGAAATCAGATGAAAAGTAGAAGCAGATTCGTTGTATTGCTGCGTTCTTACGGGGGATGGGGAGCGTTGCTGCTGGCGATGATGCTGGGTTTTCAGAGCCTGGCGGGCGCGTTTGGTAATGTTGAAACGGCAGTGGTGATTCCCGCACCGCTCAAGGATGAAGCACCATCCACGTCACACAGTGAAACCGCGATCTTTGCCGGTGGTTGCTTCTGGGGCGTGCAGGGCGTTTTCCAGCACGTTAAAGGCGTGACCAACGCCGTGTCGGGTTATGCCGGTGGTACGGCGCAAACTGCCAATTACGATGCCGTCAGCGGCGGCAATACCGGGCATGCGGAATCGGTGCAGGTCACCTTTGATCCTACACAGGTATCTTATGGTCAACTGCTGCAGATCTATTTCTCAGTGGCTCATAATCCGACTGAGCTCAATCGCCAGGGGCCGGACAGCGGCACACAGTATCGTTCCGCTATTTTCCCACTGACAGAGTCGCAGCAGCAGGTGGCAGAGGCCTATATTGCGCAGTTGGATGCCAGCAAACGCTTTGCCAAACCTTTGGTGACCCGTATTGAAAGCAATGGGCACTTTTATCCGGCCGAGGCTTACCATCAGAATTTTTTAAACGATAATCCTGATTATCCCTATATTGTGATCAACGATTTACCGAAGGTAAAACAGCTGCAACAACTCTTCCCACAACAATATCGTGCGGATCCGGTGCTGGTTAACTGAATCCAGGGGCGTTTCCTCTATACTTGGTGACGACGAGTATCTTGAAGCGCAAGCGAAATGCGGCGATAATCCGCCCGCTGAAACAGACATCGAATCAATCCCTTTCTCGTCGGGCTAACGACGCGGGAGGGATTTTTTTTTGTTACCGCCTGAACGATTGATGACGGGCGAACCGTTGAAATATGAGGATTTACTATGAACACCTTAGGCCATCAGTACGATAACTCTTTAGTGTCCAACGCCTTTGGTTTCCTACGCTTGCCGCTGAACTTTATGCCTTACAGCAGCGACGCAGAGTGGGTCATCACCGGTATTCCATTCGATATGGCCACCTCAGGCCGTGCCGGTGGGCGTCATGGCCCGGCGGCAATCCGCCAGGTATCCACCAATCTGGCCTGGGAAGGCGCACGTTGGCCGTGGGGTTTTGAGCTGCGCGATCGCCTGAACGTCGTCGATTGTGGTGATATTGTGTTCAATTTTGGCGATGCACAGGACATGAGCGACAAATTGCAGGCGCACGCAGAAAAACTGCTGCAAGCCGGTAAGCGTATGCTCTCGTTCGGCGGTGACCACTTCGTCACGTTGCCGCTGCTGCGCGCGCATGCCAAGCATTTCGGCAAGATGGCGCTGGTGCATTTTGATGCGCATACCGACACCTATGCTAACGGCAGCAAGTTTGACCACGGCACCATGTTCTTCCACGCACCGAATGAAGGCCTGATCGATCCGCATCATTCGGTGCAGATCGGGATCCGTACCGAGTTTGACCGTGACAACGGTTTCACCGTGCTGGATGCGGCGCAGGTCAACGATCGCGGCGTGGACGACCTGCTCACTCAGATCAAGCAGATCGTCGGCGATATGCCGGTATACCTGACCTTCGATATCGACTGTCTGGATCCGGCCTTTGCGCCAGGCACTGGCACCCCAGTGATCGGCGGCCTGACCTCCGATCGTGCGTTGAAGCTGGTACGCGGCATGCAGTCGCTGAATATCGTCGGTATGGACGTGGTAGAAGTGGCACCTGCCTACGATCAGTCAGAGATCACTGCGCTGGCTGCTGCGACCTTGGGCCTGGAAATGCTGTATCTGCAGGCGGCTAAAAAGCAGGGATAACACCCGGTGCTATGGCATCGGCAGTGGTTTGCCGTGAAGATAAAATGGAGAAATTGTGCTGACTAAACCCTCTACACGCCTTAATAAATATATCAGCGAGAGCGGTATCTGCTCGCGCCGTGAGGCTGATCGTTATATCGAACAAGGCCAGGTTTTTATCAATGGTAAACGCGTTGGGCTGGGCGATCGGGTGTTTGCTGGCGACGTCGTCAAGGTTAACGGTCAGGTCATCGAACCGCGTAACGAAGACGACCTGATCTTTATTGCGCTCAACAAACCGGTCGGCATTGTCAGCACCACGGAAGATGGCGAAAAAAACAATATTGTCGATTTCGTCAACCACAGCACGCGCATTTTCCCCATCGGGCGGCTGGATAAAGATTCTCAAGGGCTGATTTTCCTCACCAACCACGGCGATCTGGTGAACAAGATCCTGCGGGCGGGCAATGACCATGAGAAAGAGTATCTTGTCACGGTGAACAAACCGGTGACCGACGACTTTATTCGTGGTTTGGGTGCCGGTGTACCGATGCTGGGTACGATGACCAAAAAGTGCAAGGTGAAGAAAGAAGCGCCGTTTGTGTTTCG
The DNA here is from genome assembly GCF_037199905.1 of Serratia sp. MMO-28. Taxonomy (NCBI): domain Bacteria; kingdom Pseudomonadati; phylum Pseudomonadota; class Gammaproteobacteria; order Enterobacterales; family Yersiniaceae; genus Serratia; species Serratia sp. MMO-28. The sequence goes on along the minus strand of NZ_JBBCVB010000006.1, from coordinate 16,333 downwards.
TATCGTACTGGTGCAGGGGCTTAACCGCCAGATCCGCCGCATGTGTGAGCATTTTGGCTATGAGGTGACCAAGCTGGAACGCACGCGCATCATGAACGTGAGCCTGGCAGGGCTCCCGTTGGGGGAATGGCGTGATTTAACCGACGATGAGTTAATCGATTTGTTTAAATTGATCGAAGACTCTTCTTCAGAGGCTAAACCGGCGAAGAAAGCCAAGCCTGCGGTGAAAAAACCGCTGGGCAATGGGGCGAAAAACAGCGATAAGCCCAGCAACAATTCGGCGGCTCGCAAACGCTTTACCCAGCCAGGGCGTAAAAAGAAAGGGCGCTGATCTGAATTATGGCGCGGATTGCAATGGGCGAAGGGGCTGCCCGTTGCAATCCGCGCCGTATTAATTTAACCGCTCTTTACTGGTTTCTTTGATAAAGATAAAGGCCAGCAGCGATAGGCTGCAACCGGCAATCACATAGAACGCTGGCGCTGCCGCATTACCGGTGACTTTGATCAGATAAGTGGCAATCGAGAGCGAAAAACCGCCGAAAACACCCACCGCGATACTGTAAACCAAAGAGAGCCCGGTAGTTCTGACATGGCGCGGATATATTTCCGGCAAAATAGTGATCGAAGGGGAGGCACCAATAATATTGATCGTACTCAACACGATCATGATGGCAAACATCAGATGCACGCTGGGGTAGCTGCTCAGCAGATAAAAGGCCGGGTAAATTAACAGGGTAATAGCGATCCTGGAACCGGCAATCAGCGGGCGTCTGCCGATCTTATCGGACCACATTCCCGCCAGCGGGCCGCCTATCAGAGTGATTAATCCGCCGATGGCACCGATCAGCATGCTATAACCGGTATCCAGCTTTAAAATACTGATCGCATAGTTGGGCAGATAAAACATAATAATCATATGAGGGATGGTTCCCCCTATGGTTAATAAAATGCCGGACAAGGTCTCTTTATAATAGGTGGTGATCACTTCAATTAACGGGATTTTAGCGGCTTTCTCTGGCGTAGCCTGCAAGGTGTGAGTCGCGGTTTCCTCCAATTTGGAACGGATATATAAACCGATAGGGGCAATAACAACCCCAAGCAGAAAGGGAATACGCCAACCCCAATCCTGTACGCTTTCAGCGGGCATCACGTTAACCAGGATCACCAGCGTCATGGCGGCAAACAGGTTACCGGCACCCTGGCTGGACACCTGCCAGCCGCCATAGAATCCCCGATTATGGGGTTTGGCATACTCCACCAGTAACGTGGTTGATGCGCCTAATTCACCGCCAGCAGAAAAGCCCTGCACCAACCTGGCCAGCGTAATGATGATCGGGGCGGCAACGCCAATACTCTGATAAGAGGGCGTGATACCAATCACCATGGTACTGAGGCCCATCAGTAAGAAGGTGAGCGCCATGGCCGGTTTACGCCCTTTTTTATCCGCATAGTGGCCTATTACCAGCGCCCCGATCGGCCTGGCAAGGTAGCCCATACCAAAGATCATAAACGAGGTCATCATACTGACTAACGGATCTGTCGCCGGGAAATAGGCTTTGGCGATGTAAGTGGCAAAAAAGGCATACAGCACCAGATCAAAAAACTCCAGTCCGTTGCCTAATGTGGTGGCCAGAATTGCTTTTGCCGGGGAAATCTTTTTCTTGGCGCTGTCCATCGTGTGTCCTTTCATTTATGTCCTTTAATCAAGACGGCTTTATTTGAGAAATGCCTGTGTCAAAGCGCTCCAATAAGCGATACCCCGCGTAATAATCCCATCGTTAAAATCGTATCCAGGGTTGTGCACCATGCAGCTATTTTCGCCTGCACCGTTGCCCAATAATAAATAACTGCCTGGCCGCTGTTGCAGCATAAAGGCAAAATCTTCGCTGCCCATTAATGGCTCGGGGATGTCAATAACCTGATCGCTATGCTGTTCGCCCAGCATATTCAGTGCCACCTGTTTGGCAAACTGCGTCATTTCAGGGTTATTGACTAATACCGGATAGGAACGAACGTAATCAATGCTGACGGTGGCGCCAAAAGCCGCCGCCTGAGCCTTGACCAGCGTTGTTATCCGCTCTTCCAGCACATCCCTTATTGTGGGATCCAAGGCACGCACGCTGAGTTTTAATACCGCCGAATCGGCGATCACATTATTGGCAATGCCGCTTTGAAATGAACCGACCGTAATAACCCCCGGTTCTTGTGCGCCCAAATTACGTGAAACGATGGTCTGTAATGCCATAACGATGCTGGAACCCACTACCACGGCATCAACGGTTCCCTTTGGCATTGCGCCATGGCCCCCTTTGCCATGGATCCTGATGGTGACATTATCGCTGGAGGCCATAAATGCCCCTTCGCCGAAGACAAACTGCCCTTCAGGGAACCCTGGCATGTTATGCATGGCAAAAATGGCATCGCAGGGGAATTGTTCAAATAGCCCATCGTCCATCATCTTTTGCGCACCTGCCAGACCTTCCTCGGCGGGCTGGAAAATGAGGTTTAACGTGCCATTGAAGGAGGGATGATCGGCCAGATAATGTGCGGCACCGAGTAACATGGCGGTGTGACCATCATGTCCGCAGGCGTGCATAATGCCGTGGTGCACGCTGCTATAAGGTAACCCGGTATTTTCGACAATCGGCAGTGCGTCCATGTCGGCGCGGATCCCGATCGCACGCTGGCTGTCGCCCTTTTTCAACGTGCCGACGACGCCGGTGACACCCAGCCCGCGCGTGACCTGATACCCCCAGGCCGCCAGTTTTTCTGCCACCAGATCGGCGGTTTGCTGCTCCTTATAACCCAATTCGGGGTGCTGATGAATGTGCTGGCGAAGAGCCTGGCTTTCTGCGGCATACTTTTTGAAGATATCCAGGTTTTTTGCATTAAACGTCATACTGATAGCCTCTTGATGCGGGATCAACGCGGAGCTTCCAAGTCTCTTGCGCAGCAGTGCCCTCGGCTGCCTATAAAGTCCATGGAGCTTATAAATTTGCTCTGAATTGAATATACATTTCTCACTGCTCATTTTTCATGCCAGTACATGCTTTCGTGATCTGCTCCGCATTTGCAACTTTTAAACAACCATTTATTAACATTTGTCCTCCTGCTGACTTGACGAGAAATTCACCAGACCTATATTGAGCGTATTAAATAAGAAACTGAGTTTCATATATGAAACAATCAGATAGGAGACAAGAAGCAATGAGCTGGAAGAACGTGTGTGAAGTGTCTCAGGTGAAAGAGGATTTTCCTTTCTCCGCCAATGTGGAAGGGAAAGAGGTCGGCGTTTATTTGGTAGATGGTCAATATTACGCGCTGGAAGACGTCTGCCCACACGCCTATGCCTTGCTCAGCCAGGGATTTGTTGATGACGGCAAGGTGGAGTGCCCGTTGCACGAAGCCGTGTTCGATGTGCGCACTGGTCAGTGCCTGCGCGAACCGGGTGGCCGCGATCTGCAAATCTATCCCACCCGGGTGGTGGATAACCAAATCCAAATCACCTTTATTGCGGAGGAATAAGCATGCAGCACATTACCGACATCAATCCTTGGTTGCCGGACACTCAACAGGTGATCCCGGCGCGCGAGGGCGGCAATGGCCAGATCCATCAACCAGGTCAATACCGGAACGTTATCTGGCAAACCCGTGCGCGGGTGCCGGACGGGTTTGAAACTGCGCTGGTAGCGGCATTGGAAGAAATCTTTGAACAGGGTGCAGAAGAACTGGATCAGGTCATCAGTGCCTTGAATCAGCGCCGCCTGTTTGATCGCAGCGGCCAGGCTTGGAATGAAGCCACATTCCGCGAATTCCTTCACGTTAACGGTTTCTGAGCCGCACAGGGAGAAGAGCATGACAGCAAATACAGCCTCCTCTGCACAAACATTGCAGAACTATCTTGACCAGGGATTGCGCGGCATGTGGTACCCGGTGTTGGCCAGTTGGGAAGTGGGTAACAACCCGGTAGGGATCACCCGCCTTGAACAACAGATCGTGCTATGGCGCGATAAAGACGGGGCGATCCATGCGCTGGAAGACCGCTGCCCGCATCGCGGTGCGCGCCTTTCTATGGGCTGGAACCTGGGCGATCGCATTGCCTGCTGGTATCACGGCGTGGAAGTGGGCGGTGATGGTGAGGTAAAGGACGTTCCGGCGGTGGATCGCTGCCCGCTGGTAGGGCAAAAATGCCTGCGTTCGTACCCGGCTAAAGAAGCCTACGGTGCCGTATTCCTCTATTTCGGCATTACTGCCGATGAAGAACCTGCTGAACTGACCTTCCCGAAAGAACTGGCGGACGAAGCCAGCTACAGCAACTTCCTGTGTACCGCCAGTTGGGACTGTAACTATCAGTATGCGCTGGAAAACGTGATGGATCCGATGCATGGCACCTATCTGCACTCTTCATCGCACTCGATGGCGGAAGGGGATCGCAAGGCCGATATGGCGCTGGAAGCTACCGACAGCGGTTTCATCTTCAAAAAGAACGGCCAGATCGGTGTGAACTTCGACTGGGTTGAATTTGGCAGCAGCGGTGCTTATTGGATGCGTCTGTCGATCCCGTATAAAAAACGCTTTGGGCCGGGCGGTCACTTCTGGATCATCGGCATGGTGGTGCCGGAAGATAAAGATCATTGCCGCGTGTTCTTCTGGCGTATTCGCCAGGTGAAAGACTGGCAGCGCGACATGTGGCGCTTTATGTATCGCAACCGTTTGGAACAGCTGCACTGGGACGTACTGGAGCAGGATCGCATCGTGCTGGAAAACATGGCACCGAACGCGCGCGGGCAGGAATACCTCTATCAGCATGACGTGGGCCTTTCTCGTCTGCGCCGCATGATGCAGAAAGAAGCGCAGAAACAGCTGGCAATGCTCAGTGAGTTGGAGGCAGCACAGTGAATGGCTTGCTGGTGGGGAAACGCATTGTGGTGACCGGTGCGGCACGCGGCCTGGGGCGCAGCTTTGCGGCGGCGATCGCCCAGGCGGGGGCCAGCGTGGTGATGTGCGATATTCTGGCGCAAGAGCTGCAGGATAGCGCAGCCAGCCTGCGTGAGCAGGGGGCGCAAGTAGAAACACAGGTGATCGATCTGGCGTCGCCGCAGTCGATCACCGAGGCGTTCCGCAACGTTGCTCGCGGCGGGGCGATCGACGGCCTGGTGAACAACGCGGCGTTGGCGACCGGGGTCGGTGGCAAAACCATGATGGAATACGACATCGACCTGTGGGACAAAGTGATGCAGGTCAACGTGCGCGGAACCTGGTTGGTGAGCCAGGCGGCGGTGCCGCTGCTGGCACAAACCCCACACGCCAAGATCGTCAATATTGCTTCGGATACCGCCCTGTGGGGCGCACCACGGCTGATGGCCTATGTGGCGAGCAAAGGGGCGATCATCTCGATGACCCGTTCCATGGCGCGCGAACTGGGGCCGCAGGGCATCTGCGTCAACGCCATTGCGCCGGGCCTGACGCGCGTCGAAGCCACCGAATATGTGCCAGCCGAGCGCCACCAGTTGTATGAACAAGGGCGGGCGTTGGCGGGGGCGCAGCATCCCGACGACGTCACCGGCAGCGTGCTGTACCTGCTGTCGCCGCTGGCGAACTTCGTGACGGGGCAGCTACTGCCGGTCAACGGTGGTTTCGTGTTTAACTGATTGCTCGATCGATACCAAGGAGCACCACATGGCAGAAGACCAAGAGTGTAAATATCTGATCCCAGGTCTGGATCGCGGCCTGCAGCTGTTGCTGGCATTCAGTGAGCAGCACAAGGAAATGACCTTTGCAGAATTACATCGCCTGGTTGACATGCCGAAGGCGACTGCCTACCGCGTGGTGCAAACCTTGGAGCATCTGGGTTTTCTGGAGCGTAACCCGCGTACGAACACCTTCGGGTTGGGGATCAAGGTGCTGCGGCTAGGCTTTGAATATATCGCCTCGCTGGATGTGGCGCAGGTGGGCCAGCCGGTGATCGAACAACTGCGCGATCGCAGCCAGTGCAGCAGCCATCTGGCGATCCGTGACGGGCATGATGTGATCTACATCGCCCGCGTCAGCGCCGCCGGTTCGCAGATCAATCAGGTCAGCGTCGGCACCCGTTTGCCGGTGCACCGCACTTCTCTTGGCCGCATGTTGCTGACCAGCACCAGCCGCGAAGAGTTTGAGCGGTTGTTCCCGCATGAAACATTGCCGGATGCGGCACCTGGAGCACCGGCTAACCGTGAGGCGTTATGGCAGATGGTGCAGCAGGATAAGGCGCGCGGCTATGTGATCGGCGAATCCTTCTTCCGCCTGGGTATCTCTTCGATCGTCTATCCGATCTTCAACCACGAACAGCGAGTGGAGGCGGTGGTGAGCATCATGGTGCCGTCCGAAGAGATCCCAAAAGCGGATCGCGAGCGCTTGCGTATGGAAGTACGAGACGCGGCAGAGAAGATCTCCGGGTTTTTAGGCGCCACGCCGCAGGCGAAAGTGGGCTAGGCATTTCCGCCAGCCAGACAGAATTTTTGACTCAGGCAGGGATAAGACTCATAGCAATGATGGGTCGGGGTTCGATCATGCCTGAAAAACGCATTCAGCGAGAACGTGAGGCACAATAATGAGCATAACCGGAATCGAAAAGCTGGAATTTGGCGTTGAAGATCTGCCAACGTGTGAAAAATTCATGCAGGACTTTGGCTTGCAACCGATGCTCCAACACTGGGGAGAACCACGCCGTGAATTCACCACCTTGAGCGGTGCCAGCGTGGTGTTGCATCCAAAAAATAGTGAGGTTTTACCGGCAGCATTTGAGGCCGGTTCCACCCTGCGCCGCATGACCTGGGGGGTCGACAGCCCGGCGGCGTTGGCGGCGTTACAACCCCGCTTGGAAAAAATGCCGGGTTTCCGCCAGGTGGGGGAAGAGCTGGAGTGCTGCGATCCAAACGGCATGACGCTGCGTTTTGGCGTCACCGCCCTGCGTGAGGTTGAACTGCCAGTGACCCCGATCAACCAATGGGGCGACGTGCGCCGCATCGATCAACCCAGCCCGGTGTACGCCAAGGCTGAGCCGGTCAATATCGGCCATGTGGTGTTCTTTGTTGAGGATCTGGCCGCCACCGAAAAATTTTACTGCGAGCAGCTCGGTTTTCAGGTGTCGGATCGCTATATCGATCGCGCGGTGTTCCTGCGTACTCAGGTGCGCGGCGGGCATCACAACCTGTTCCTGCTCAAGCTGCCTAACCGCCCGCGTGGCCTGAACCATGTGGCCTTTACCGTGCGTGATATTCACGAAGTGATCGGCGGCGGGATCGCGATGAACAAAGAAAACTGGAGCACCTTTATCGGCCCCGGTCGCCATCCGATCTCCTCAGCCTATTTCTGGTACGTCAACAGCCCCACTGGCGGGGCGTTCGAGTACTACACCAATGACGATTACCTGACGGAAAACTGGCAGCCGCGTGAGCTGGAGCATTCGCTGGTGTCGTTTACCGAATGGGCGGTGGAAGGGGGGATCGATCACGACACGCGCCGCCAGCACAAGAAAACGGGGGCAGCATGAGCCAACCGATCCATGCGGGCATCGTCATCATCGGCGGTGGCCAGGCCGGAGGTTGGGCAGCCAAGACGCTGCGCGATCGCGGCTACGGCGGCAAGCTGACGGTGGTGAGCGATGAGCCCTATGACTTTTACGAACGCCCGCCGCTGTCGAAAGCGGCATTGTTGGATGGCGATGCGCCGCTCAGCCGCCTGTTTAGCGCAGAAGTGGTTGCCGGGCTGAATATTGACTGGCACCGCCCGCTGCGCGCCGAGGCGATCGACGGCCAGCAGCAGATCGTCACGCTTAGCAACGGCGAGCAACTGAAGTTTGATCAACTGCTGATCGCCACCGGCGGGCGGCCACGCTTGCCAGATGCCCGTTGGGCTACTCACCCGCAGGTGATGACGCTGCGTTCCTGGGACGATGCCGCGCGGCTGCGCCAAGGGCTGCAGCAGTGCAAGAAGCTGGCGATTGTCGGCGGCGGTTGGATTGGCCTGGAGATCGCCGCATCGGCGCGCAAACTGGGTGCCGACGTCACGGTGTTTGAGCGCCAGCCTGCGCTGTGCATGCGCAGCGTCGGGGCCGATGTTTCGCAGGCGTTGCTGGAACTGCATCAGCAGCACGGCGTCAGCGTGCTTTGCGGCTGCGGCGATATCCGGCTTGAAGATCGTCAGGGTACGCCCTGGATCGGCAGCGACATCAGTGAAACGCAGCCGTTTGATCTGGTGGTGGTGGGTATTGGTGTTGAGCTGAATCTGGAACTGGCGCACAGCGCCGGGCTGCAGGTTGAGGCGGGCATTGTCGTGGATGGGCAGGGGCGCACCAGCCATCCGGCGATTTTCGCCGCCGGTGACGTCGCGCGCCACCCCAAGCTTGGGCTGTGCCTGCAATCCTGGGCTTACGCGCAGAATCAGGCCATCAGCACCGCCTGCGCCATGTTGGATGCCTTTGCTGCGCCTTACGATGACGTCGCCTGGCTGTGGTCGGATCAATACGACGCCAATATCCAGATCCTCGGCGTCCCGGCCGGTGGCGTGCAGCAGGTGGTGCGCCGCACGCCGCAGGTGCAGGTATTTTTCACTCTGAATGCCGATCGGCAACTGGTGCAGATGGTGGCGTTTAACGATGCGCGCACCATCAAACTGGGCAAACGCTGGCTGGCCAGTGGCCGCGTATTGGATCCGCAGCAGTTGGCGGATGTGGAGTTTTCTCTGATGGCGTTGAAATAACGCCCGACCCAAGGGAGCGTTTTATGACTACGCAAGATTTGGACGCCCAAAGCACTCGGGCGGGGAACGCTGTTGCCGAAAATCAGCCCACCAGCGTGCGTTGGTCGGTGCCGATAGCCCTGTTTGCCTGCGTTTTGTTGGCGTTTTTCGACAAGATCAGCATCGCAGCGCTGTTTTCCGACAGTGCATTCCAGGAGGCGATGGGCATCGGTTTTGATCCCACCCGGCTGGGGCTCTTGATGAGTGCTTTTCTGTTTTCGTACGGCTTCTCTTCCATGCTGTTGAGTGGCATTGGCGATCGGCTGAATCCGGTCAACGTGCTGATTGGCATGATGGTGGTGTGGGGCGTACTGATGGTGCTGATGGGGTTGGCACGCTCTTATCATACCATGATGACCCTGCGTATTTTGCTCGGCATCGCCGAAGGCCCGCTGATCGCAATAGCTTATGCCATTGTCCGCCATGCTTTCCCACAGCGGCTGCAGGCGCGTGCCACCATGATGTGGCTGCTGGGTACGCCGATCGGCGCGGCGCTGGGGTTCCCGGTGACGCTGTTTATCCTCAGCCGTTTTGACTGGCAAACCACCTTCTTCTTTATGGCTTTTCTGACGCTGCCGGTGATGCTGCTGGTGATGTTTGGTTTACGTCACCTGAACGTCGCCCGCTCGACAAAGAGCACCGTTGCGCAACCGGCGGCGGCCGAACGCAAACAGCTGCGCCGTGAGCTGTTTCGTGCTCCGCATTTCTGGATGATCTGCCTGTTTAATATCGCCTTTCTGACCTACCTGTGGGGCATGAACGGCTGGCTGCCCAGCTACCTGATCAAAGGCAAGGGGATCCATCTGGAGCATGCCGGTTATCTGTCATCACTGCCGTTTATCGCCATGCTGCTGGGTGAAGTGGTGGGGGCCTGGCTTTCAGACAAACTGGATCGCCGCGCCTTGGCCTGCTTTATCTCGCTGTGCGGGGCCGGGCTTGGGCTGGGAGTGGTGCTACATCTGCAAGGGACTTACAGCGTGATCGCCGCGATGTCTTTCAGCACCTTTATGTGGGGGGCCGGTGCGCCGAACATTTTCGCCCTGTTGGCGAAGGCCACCAGCAGCCGAGTGAGCGCCACCGCGGGCGGTATTTTTAACGGATTGGGTAATTTTGCCGGTGCCTTGGCGCCGGTGCTGATGGGGGCGCTGATCGCCGCCACCGGCAACATGGATAACGGCCTGCTGTTCCTGGTGGTGGTGGCCTTGGTCGGCAGCACCATTCTGCTGCCGTTGCTGAAGAAATATTGACAACGAAGGAGAAACAACATGTCCCAGGTTGAGAATAAAACTGGCATCAAGCCGCAGGATCTGTCGATGGCGCAGTGGGTGGAATCACGCATTGCCCGCTTTGAAGGCCGTAAATATGACTGGAATGCGCTGAAATTCCAGGCTGATTACGATCCGAAATACCGCCGTGCGCAGATGCGCTATATCGGCACTGGCGCCACCGGCGTGGTCAGCGACACCAATACCGTACCGGCGGAGCATTTTACCTTCTCCACCATGGTGTTGCCGTCCAAATGCGAAGGGCCACTGCACCTGCATGACGACGTAGAAGAAGTGTTTTTTATGCTCAAAGGCAGCATCACGCTGATGATTCAGGACGGTGAAGAGTATTACGAAACCAAACTGAAAGAGCGCGACCTGATTTCGGTGCCTGCAGGAATTTATCGTGGCCTGTTTAACCATGGTGAAGAAGAGGCGCTGATGTGCGTGATGCTAGGCACCTCCAAGCCGGAAACCCCGACCTACCCGGCGGATCATCCACTGTCAAAGGTGAAACGTTACTGATGAGCAGACTACCGGAACGCCAGCAGGAGGATTGTAGTGGTTTCTGGCTGGGTTGGCGCGAAGCCGGGCAGGGCCGTGCTGTGGTACTGCTGCATGGCATCAGTTCCGGTTCTGCGTCCTGGGTGAAGCAGTTCAGCGATAGCGCCTTGACCAACGGCCATCGCCTGATTGCCTGGGATGCGCCGGGCTATGGCGGCAGCGCGGCGTTGCCTCAGGCTGAGCTCAAGGCTGCCGCCTATGCCAACGCGCTGGCGGCGCTGATTGCTGAGCTGGAGTTAGAGCAGCCGCTGATTGTCGGGCATTCGCTTGGTGCCCTGATCGGCAGTGCCTATGCGGCGGCTTATCCCAGCGGATTGAGCGGATTGGTATTGGCCGATCCGGCGCAGGGGTATGCCAGCGCACCAGCAGAAAAACGCCAACAGGTGTATGGCCAGCGCAAGCAGATGATCGAAACGCTGGGGCCGCAGGGTTACGGCGAACAGCGTGCCGCGGCGCTGCTGCGTGACAGCGCCGATCCGCAGGATATCGCCTGGGTGCGCAGCGGTATGCAGCAGCTTAATCCGGCGGGTTTTCTCAGTGCTGCCTGGATGCTGGCGAATGACGATATCAGCCAATATCTGCGCCACTACCGCGGCCCGCTGCAGGTGTGGTGTGGGCGAGAGGATCGCATCACGCCAGCGCAGGGGGCTCAGGCGCTGGCGCAACAGCAGGATGCCCAGTTTCGCCTGATTAGCGATGCAGGGCATGCCAGCTATCTCGATGCACCGGCGCAATTCAACCGCTATGTGCAGGACTTTACGGGGGTAATCCAACCATGAATTTTCAGATTGAACAGCGGGTAGCGGTGGTGACCGGCGGTTCTTCAGGCATCGGTTTTGAAACCCTGCGCCTGCTGCTGGCGGAAGGGGCAAAGGTAGCCTTCTGTGGCCGCAACCCGGACAAACTGGCCAGCGCCGAAGCCAGCCTGCGCGAGGAGTTCCCGCAGGCGGAGATCCTGGCGCTGTGTTGCGATGTGCTTGATGCAGAGCAGGTGGCGCAGTTTGCTCAGCAGGTCAACAGCCGCTTTGGCGGGGTGGATATGCTGATCAACAACGCCGGGCAGGGGTTTGTTGCCCATTTCGACCAAACCCCGCGCGAGGCCTGGCTGCATGAAGCGGAACTGAAGCTGTTTGGCGTGATCAACCCGGTGCAGGCGTTTTTACCGGCGCTGGAACGTTCGGATATCGCCTCCATCACCTGCGTTAACTCGCTGCTGGCGCTGCAGCCGGAGGAGCACATGATCGCCACCTCGGCTGCCCGCGCCGCCTTGCTTAACATGACGCTGACGCTGTCGAAAGAGCTGGTGGGCAAGGGGATCCGCGTTAATTCCATCCTGCTTGGCATGGTGGAGTCCGGCCAATGGCGGAGGCGTTTTGCCGAGCGTGAGGATAAAGCACAAAGCTGGGAGCAATGGACGGCGGCGATCGCCGCCCGGCGCGGCATCCCATTGGGGCGCTTGGGTAAGCCGCAGGAACCGGCGCGGGCCTTGCTGTTCTTGGCTTCGCCGATGGCATCCTTCACCACTGGCGCAGCGCTGGACGTTTCCGGCGGCTTCAGCCGCCATCTGTAATCAGGGCCGAAAAGATGAAAAAGATCATGATGATTGGCTACGGCGCGATGGCAAAAGAGGTGCTGGCGCGCCTGCCGGAAGGTGTCGAAGCCGCTTGGATTGTCGCCCGTGAAAAATATCACGTCGAGATCCAACAGGCTTTTGCCGGGCGGGTACAGGCGCTGACTCACCCTGAGCAGTGCCGCGAACGGCCGGATTTGGTGCTGGAGTGCGCCAGCCAGCAGGCGGTGGCCGAGTTCGGCGAAGCGATCGTCAAGCGCGGCTGGCGGCTGGCGGTGATCTCTACCGGTGCGCTGGCGGATGCGGCGCTGCAACTGCGGCTGCAACAGGCCTGCGTGCGCTTTGACGGGCGGCTGATCGTGCTTTCTGGCGCGATAGCAGGTATGGACGGGCTGGCTTCGGCGCGCGAGGGCGGGTTAGAGAGCGTCACCTATCAGTCCAGCAAAAGCCCCGCCAGTTGGCGTGGCAGCATGGCGGAAAAACTGATTGATCTGAATGCCGTCAGCGAAGCGCGGGTGTTCTTTGAGGGGTCGGCGCGCGAGGCGGCGCAACTGTTCCCGGCTAATGCCAACGTGGCGGCTACGATTGCCTTGCACGGCCTGGGGATGGATGCCACGCGAGTGCGCTTGCAGGTAGATCCTCATACCCAGCGTAACACCCATCGTTTACAGGTGCGCGGCCAGTTTGGCGAGTTCCAGATTGAGCTGTGTGGTAATCCGCTGGCGAGTAACCCGAAAACCTCCACGCTGGCAGCGCTGAGCGCGGTACAAGCTTGCCGCAGTCTGGTGGATGGCGGTTTTATTGCCTGAATGGCAGGAGCAACGACGCATGGAAATGTTAAAGATTTTTCTTGCTGGCCGCTGGTGTGAAGGGCGCGGCGAAGCGATGAGTTCAGTTTTTCCGGCTGACGGCAGCATCAATGCCCGCTTGCACGCGGCCAACGTTGAAGACGTTAACGAAGCGGTAGAGGCTGCTGAACGTGCCTGGCGCGATCCGGCCTGGCGCGGGTTGGTGCCACACCAGCGCGCGGCGATTTTACACCGCGTCAGCGATTTGATCACCGCTCAGGTAGAGGAATTGGCGCAATTGCAAACTCGTGACAACGGTAAACCGCTGGCGGAAACCCGTGGTTTAGTGATGAGCGCCGCCGCTACCGCCCGCTATTTTGCTGCGGCCTGTGAAGTGCTGGAAGGGGAACTGCCGACCCAGCGCAACCGCGACGTGATGACGCTGAGCCAATATCAGCCACTGGGGGTGATTGCGGCGATCACGCCGTGGAACTCGCCGATCGCCAGTGAAATGCAGAAAGTGGCCCCCGCATTGGCGGCGGGTAACGCGGTGATCCTCAAACCGGCGGAAGCCACGCCGCTGATGGCGCTGAAGCTGGCTGAGCTGTTTGAACAGGCCGGTCTACCCGCTGGCTTGCTCAGCGTGCTGCCGGGCAAAGGTTCGGTGATTGGTGAAGCGCTGGCACGCCATCCGCTGGTGAAAAAGATCTCCTTTACCGGTGGCACCAGTACTGGCCGCCACTTGGCGCATATTGCCGCAGAAAAACTGATCCCGACCTCGCTGGAACTGGGTGGCAAGTCTCCTACCATCGTGCTGGACGATGCCGATCTGGAACAGGCGGCGCGCGGCATCTGCTATGGCATTTTCAGCTCTGCCGGGCAGGCCTGCATTGCCGGTTCGCGGCTGTTTGTTCACCGTTCATTGTACCAACCTCTGCTGGCGCGGTTATGTGAGCTGACCGCCGGGCTGCGTATCGGCAACCCGTTTACACCAGGGGTGCACCTGGGCCCGCTGATCAACGAAAAACACCGGCAGAGCGTGGCGGACTACGTCGCGCTAGCCCAGCAGGAAGGGGGACGGGTGGTGATCGGCGGCGAAGCGCCAGCCGATCCGCAACTGGCGCAGGGCAGTTATTACCTGCCGACCATTATTGAAGGGTTGAGCAACAGCGCGCGTACCTGCCAGAAAGAGATCTTCGGCCCGGTGCTGGTGGCACTGCCGTTTGACGATGAGCAACAACTGATCGAGCAGGCCAACGACTCGGTCTATGGCTTGGCGGCCGGGATCTGGACGCGCGACTTTACCCGCGCCATGGCGCTGGCCGAGCAGTTGGAAACCGGCACCGTGTGGATCAACACCTATAAGACATTCTCGATTTCTACGCCGTTTGGCGGGTTTAAACAAAGTGGCTTGGGGCGCGAAAAGGGCCTGCATGGCATTCAGGCCTATATGCAGCAGAAGAGCCTGTATCTGGCTCTCAGCAATCAGGCTAACCGCTGGAGCGATTGAGCTGCGGTCCCTACGACATCAGATAATTAAGAAGGCAGATAATGAGCGAAAAAATAACGGTTGGTGAGGCGATAGCCCGAACTCTGGAGCAGTACGAGGTGGCCGCGATGTACGGCATTATCTCGATTCATAATCTGCCGATTGCCGATGCCGTTGGGCAGCGCGGGGCGATCCGCTTTGTGCCCGCGCGCGGCGAGGCTGGCGCAGTGACGATGGCAGACGCCCACGGGCGTTTCTCTGGCCTGGGCGTGGCGCTGACCAGCACCGGTGCCGGAGCGGGTAACGCAGTGGGGGCGATGATCGAAGCGCTGAATGCTAATACGCCACTGCTGCACATTACTGGCCAGGTGGAAAAGGCTTACCTGGATGCCGACGCCGGGTTTATCCACGAAACCAAAGATCAACTGGGTTTCCTGCGCGCCTGTTCGAAGCAGGCTTACCGGGTGAACTCCCCCGAACAGGCGGTGGCGGTGATCCAGCGGGCAATTAAAGAGGCGCAAACCGTGCCCTGTGGCCCGGTGGCGGTGGAGATCCCGATTGATATTCAGAACAGCCTGGTGCCTGCTAACCTGGTTGGTCAAGCGATACAGCCGCCAGCGTTGCCAGCGGCTTACCCTGCGGCGGTTGAACGCCTTTACCAGCAGGTGAAACAGGCCAAGCGCCCGTTGCTGTGGGTTGGCGGTGGCGCGCTGGCCTGCCGCGAGGCGGTGAAACAGTTGGCGGACGCGGGGGTAGTGGTGATGTCCAGCACCCACGGGCGTGGTATTCTGCCGGACAGCCACCCGCGCAGCCTGCGCGCCTTCCACAATTCGCCGAGCGTTGAGGCGATCCTCAAACAGTGCGATTTGACGCTGGTGGCCGGTTCCCGCCTGCGCAGCAACGAAACCCGGACCTGGACGCTGCCGTTGCCGCGCCCGCTGGTGCAGATTGATATCGATCCGGCGGCGGCCAACCGCAACTACGTAGCGGATGAGCAGGTCAATGGTGACTGTGGCGCACTGCTCAGCGCCCTGGCGGCGCGCTTGGCACCGGGTGAGAAGGTGAATGCCGAATGGGACGCTGAGATCGCTCAGGCGGTGCAGCAGGCCGAAGCGGCGTTACGCCAGCAATCGGGTGAGTATGCCAAATTGAACGATGCGATCGCCGCCGCACTGCCCGCAGATGGTCTGCTGGTGCGCGATATCACCGTCTCTGGCAGCGTATGGGGCAGCCGCCTGTTCCGGGCGATCGCTCCGCTGTGCAATATCCACTCCTTGGCCGGGGCGATCGGCATGGGGTTGCCGATGGCGATTGGCACCGCGATTGCCAATCCGCAGCGCAAAGTGGTCGGGCTGGTGGGGGACGGTGGCTTGGCGCTGGGGCTGGGCGAACTGGCGACCATGGCGCAGGAGCAGGCCAATATCACGTTGCTGATCATGAACGACGGCGGCTATGGCGTGATGCGCGGCATTCAGGACAAGTATTTCGCCGGGCGTCAGTACTATAACGACCTGCATACCCCGGCATTCTGCCAGGTGGCCGAAGCGATGGGGCTGAAAGCCTGGAAAGTCAGCGATGCTGCGCAATTCAGCGGTGTGCTGGCAGAGGCGATCAACTATCCGGGGCCGTCGGTAGTGGAAGTAGATATGAAGAGCGTCGGGCCGCTGACGTTTGCCGGGCCACCGCAGAAGCTGTATTGATGATTTGATGGGGTAGTAACACCGTTTTGTCGGTTACCTGATAAGCGGTTTCCCCCTCACCCCGCCCCTTGTATGTTTGTAGTTGATGTAAAAAGATAGGTTGTACCGTGTTCTTACCCGGCGTGGCAGCACGTACGCCCTCTGGGACACCAAGCCCGTGGGAGAGCTTATTGCGC